>CAYXHC010000023.1:0-26931 GCA_964464905.1 uncultured Lachnospiraceae bacterium | reverse complement strand
CCTCTGATGGGAATAACGCTGCTGTGCCAGGCTTATATCCAATGGAACAAAAGCCGGAAGATAGCGTACTTCAGCCTTGGGGTTGCAGTGTTTGTTTCCATCTGTGCAATAGTCGTTTTCTTCGTCAAATAATTTATTGAGATCAATAAAGACACTGAGGTCCACAATGAAACACACAGACAAACTACGCAATATGGCGTCCATAATACTGACTCGCAACGATAACGTCCTTATGCTATATCGGCAAGGCTCCCGAATCGTCAACGATCTGTGGGTGGCATCCGCAGGCGGCCACTTTGAGGGCGAAGAGCTGAACGATCCGCGCGCCTGTGCCCTTCGCGAGCTTTCGGAGGAGCTGGGATTGACCGAGGACTCCGTTGAAGACCTTTCTCTCCGCTATATAACACTTCGCGACCACAACGGCGAGATACGCCAGAATTATTACTTTTTTGCCCGTCTTAAAGATGGCGTAAACGGCGAGCTCGCATCAAACGAAGGCAAATGCAAGTGGTTCCCTCTCGGCGCACTCGGCGAGCTTCCGATGCCTGTTTCCGCGAAGTATATGATGGAGCACTACCTGAAAACGGGACGCAACACGGACTCCCTTTACATTGGTGTCACGACCCCTGACGGCGCTGTCTTCACCGAAATGAAAGAATCATAAAAATAGTCAAGACCACCGCCAAAGCCGGTGGTCTTGACTTATTATCTCTTTGCAAAAATCAGTTTGTAGCGGGGATTTTCAAGGCTTTCGATCTCAACGCTTTTGAATCCAGCTACCTTCAGGAGGCGCGCTTCAGTTTCCGCGGCAAGTGGAGTATCAACATGCCGATACTCCGAAAGAAGCCGTTCGTAATTCTCGAATATCCATTTCTCCTCGTCGAGCGTTTCGTAAATGTAATCCGCATTGACGAAGCAGCCGCCCTGCTTCAGGCAGTCGTAGACTTTTTCATAAAGTCCTCTCTTATCATCGGGTGTGAAATGATGAAGCGCAGAGGACGAGATGACAGCGTCATATTTTTCGCCGCCAAGGTCATCGGAAAGAAAATCCACCATAAAAAAGTCGCCGTTCACCGTTTTTACCTTCTCTGCAAAAGGTCTCCGGCAAAGCTCCGCCAGCATATTTTCGCTGATATCGACTCCCGACACCTCGGCATTCGGAAATCTTTCGAAAAGAAGCGTAAGTTCAAGTCCGGTGCCGATTCCAAGGTCGAGAAATCGTTCCGTCCCATCGGGAATCTTATTCACAAGCGCTCGTTTCGTGTCGTAAAGCTCTTTCTGTCCGTGAACGGCGTCGTAGCCGTCGGCTTTTTCATTGAAAAAGCTTCTCATATCCGCATTGCGGAAACAGAGCTCCATTATCCTTCACCGCCATTCGCGTAGAAGGTCTTATAGTTTGAATAGGGCATATTGTAAACGCCATCGTTTGAGTACTTGGAATTGTAGATATATTCGCCCTTTGCGTTGACGATCCTCACCTCAACACAGTTTACACCTTCGCCGTTAAGGCAGGAATTGTCCACTGTAACGGCAGCTTCACCATCGACGACTTCCGCTTCAACTATCATAGTACCATTCACCTGGAAGGATATCTTCGCCGCCTTGGAGTTGCTCGTGGTGGCTTTGATCACCGTCTCTGTTTCGCCAACAGTAACACTATTCACCTTCACCTGATTCGACACGACGTAATATCCGAGAGAGTCAACTAAGGTCTCCATAGACTTAAACTGTTCGTCAAGCCAAGCGATCCTCGTGTCAAGGAACTCAAGCATGCTCTCACACGCTTCTTCGTATTCCTCACCGTGATACGACTTGTAGGTCTTGCGCCACTTATTATCATTCGCAAGAGCCGCCGTGCGGTAGTCCTCGATGTAGGTATCGATAAGACCGCCATCCTTTATCATATCTTCGATAACGGTGTCGCGTATCTCGTGATACTTTTCATACGCAAGGGCAAGGAAATAGGGGTCTCTGATGAGCATACGGTTCCACTGAACCTTCTGATAATACTGCTCAACCGTGAACGCATCCTCCGTTGTGTGCCAGGACTCGGGATAATACGTATCAATGTTATACATATTAATGTTTCCCCACGCCCAGTCGAAATCCCACTGCGGTCCGATATAGGCCTTCCCGTCAACGTCCTTATAATAGAAGAAGCTGTTCTTCATACTGTCCCAGTTCATTGCAAACTCGCAGAATATGAAGTTATTAACAAGGCTGTCCATATCGAAGAAATCGGAATAGTGCCAGCCATCGTGTTCCGTGTCGCTGTATTGCACGATATTATAGGTGTATCCATAGCTGTCGGTGGCATCGGGTTCTTCCCAGCCGCCACCCCAGCCGCCACCCCAGCCGCCGCCCCAGCCGTCTTCTCCACCGGCCGCCCAGCCGCCCCAGTTCATCATACCGGTAGCTTCGTAGTGGGTATCATTCGAATCGAAGGTGAAGTCGTCGCTGTGAAGTGCGTATTCAAAGCTCTGCATATACTTATACGCAGATTTGTAAAGCTCCGTATCCATAAAGGATTCGGCACTGACTTCATTCTCCACCTCGGGATCGCTGAAATAGAGGGGGAGCTTGTATGCGGATTCAAGGCGGGCAAGACTGCGGTCACTCTTGCTGTAGAAGTCCATTTCTATAATATAACCGCCGGTTTTCGCCGGAAGCGTAACGCCAAACTCTTCGATGGTATAGTGCTTTTTCTTGTAATCAAACTTTCCGTCGTCGAGCCAACCCCAATCAGCGGTAAGCACCTCTTCAATATCAAGAATCGTTGCGTCCACCTCGGCGGCTTCGATCTTTCCGTTGTCGCGAAGCTGCTTTGCAAGAGCATTCGCAACCTCCTCCGCCACATCGGACCAATCGTACACGTCGATCCTGTCGTTTGCGATACGTATCTGCTCGCAAAGCTGATATACGCCGTAATATCCACCGTTATAGATCAGAACGACATTTTCGCTCTTAGTGTAGTACTCCGTACCGATAGCGCCCGAGAAATCATAGAGAAGCTTGTTTCTCATAAGGGTATGGTCGATAGCGTTGGCAAGCAGCACCCAATGGCGGCTCATACCGTCTGCCATATCGAGCATATTTTCCTTCGATTCAAGTCTGAGCTTGAAAGGTCGCTTATCGAGGCTTGCCGTTGAATTACCGCGCACCTTGAGCTGAGCGTTACCGTCGTAAAGTCCCGTCACAGTTGTGGAATTACCCTGCATTTTCAGATAAACGTCAGCATAATCCGTCTTCGACACAGACTGATACTTTGTATCACTCGTAAAATAAAGAACCGGAAGCTCGCTGCAGTAGATGAAAAGATCCTCGTATCCGTCAACAGACACCGTTATCATAGATTCAAGGTCGTCTTCGTCGGGGGTATACGTTCCGGTGGCATTTTCGAAGCTTTCCTTTTCACCGTCAACCATGTGCTCTATAGTCCACTTATATGTGACCCCGTCGGGGTAACCGTGGCAGGTGAGTTCAACGCCGACCTTGGCAAATGAATTCAAAAAGCATATTCCCTCTCCCACCTGCTCGGGAGCAAGCACACCGTCAGAGGTAGTTTCCTCGGGAACGTAGATATATTCGGTTTCAGTTTCGCCGGTGCTGTCGTCCGTGTTGCCGTCACCGCAAGCAGCGAAGCACACACATACGAGGGAACACAGAACGAACGCCGCTATAGCTTTATAAAATTTGCGAGACATAAATGCTCCTTTGAATTATCGCTCTCGTTTGCTTATTCGCAAAGTGACTTGAAGGTCACCCAAGCTTCCATGTGAGCTTCGTCTGCGGCACCGCTGACAGTCTTTATCATTTCAGCATCGGAACCGACGCCTTCGGGGAGAGTGAGGAAGCTCTTATAATCGTCGTTGATGTATGCATCGGATGCGGAATATGTACAGTAGTATCCGAGATGCTCAAAGCACTTGGCGCCTCTTTCGGCATCAAGGATGTAATCAAGGAACTTGTACGCCGCTTCTGCGTTAGGCGCATCAGAGGGGATGAAGCCCGCCATTATACCGAGACCTATGCCCTCTTCGGGATATACCACTTTAAGTGTAGGATCTGTGAGCATCGCCATCGTAACCTGAGAGGTATACATAACAGCAACATTTACTTCGCCGGAAATAAGGTCATCCTGAAGGTTATCGTCCTTAATAAGTCTTACGTTGGGAGCGAGAGCTTCCAGCTTTTTGCCTGCCTCAGCGATAACTGCGGTGTCCTCGGTGTTGTAGCTTTCGCCAAGTATCTTCAGTGCCATACCGTTGATAACGCGGTAGTTACCGATAAGACCGATGCTTCCCGCAAGGGATTCATCCCAAAGATCAGCATATCCCTTAATATCGACAGACACGTACGCGGGATTATAAACGATGGTCTGAACTCCTGCGCCGTAAGGAACTGTGTATTCGTTATTGGGGTCGTAGAACTGCCCCTGATATACGGGGTTTATATTACCGTAGTTTTCAAGCTTGGAGGAATCAAGCTTTTGAACAAGGCCCTCAGCTATCGCTGTTTCTATGATGTAATCGTCTGCGATAATGAGGTCGTAGCCACCGCCCTTGGTCTCCTGTAGCTTAGCCAGCATAGTTTCATCGTAATCGAAATTTTCGTATCTGATCTCGATTCCCGTTTCTTCCTCGAATCCCTTGATGATCTCATCGGGGAACATTCCCTCCCACGTGTAAAGGGTGAGTACCTCGCCCTCGTCAGAACAACCCGACATAACGGGCAGGCACATAATAAGCGCCAGAATGATCACGATCGCTTTTTTCATATCATTTCTCCTTGCGTTTTGTATTTTTTGTCCCGTATAGTGAGACTGCCATCGAAATTAAGTAGCACACAAGCGTTGCCGCAAGCATAAGCGTGCAGAGCGCGTTGATCTCAGGGGTAGTGCCCGTTTTTATCTGGGTATACACCTTAACAGGCAGGGTGTTGTTGCCAACTCCCGAAAGAAAAACGCTTATGATAACGTCGTCAAAGCTCATTGCAAAGGCAAGAAACATACCCGAAACGAGCGCCGGCATTATCAGCGGCAGAGTTATATCAAAAAATGCACGTACCGAGCCGGCGCCGAGGTCACGGGCGGCGTCAAGATAGTTCTCGTCAAGTCCCACGAGTCTCGATTTAACCTGCATATAGATATACGGTATCGAAAATGATACGTGTCCGAGAAGAAGCGTTCCGAAGCCGAAATTCATTCCCAGCATCGAAAAATACACTAAAAAGACCATACCGAGAACGATCTCGGGTATCATTATGGGAAGCGACGATATATACTCGATCACTCCCTTAAAGGGAAGCTTTGATTCCTTCATACCGATAGCGGCGGCTGTGGCAATAATGGCAGCTATCAGCGCTGCGGCAACGCCAAGAAGCACACTCATACCGAGCGCCTCAAACATCGCCTCGTCTTCAAAAAGCTTTTCATACCATTTGAAGGAAAATCCGCCCCACACGGAGCTGATCTTGCTTTCGTTGAAGGAATAAAAGATCACGACGAATATGGGAAGGTAGGATAACGTCGTGACCACCGCAAGATATGCGCGGGAAAACGCGCCTTTTTTCTTTTTCACGTCGTCCCCTCCTTTCATCGCTTTGCAGCCGACTCAAGCTCCTCCACCTTTGCCATACGGCGGTAGAGATATATGAAAAGGCTCGTAAGTATCATCAGCACGACGGAGAGAGCCGCCGCGAATGGCTGATTATGCGCCTTCATCAGCTGCTCCTGAATGAGATTGCCAACCAAGACTACCTTGTTTCCGCCGAGAATATCTGCTATGAAGAAAAGTCCCATAGACGGAATAAACGTCAGAATAACACCGGTCAGAAGTCCCGGCAGGGAGAGGCGGAAGGTTATATCCCAAAACGCCCGCACACGGGATGCGCCAAGATCGCGTGCGGATTCAACGAGAGTCCAGTCCATCTTTTCAATGCTGTTATACACGGAGAAGATCATATACGGCAAAAGCACGTATATCATTCCCACTACGACGGCGGGATAGGTATATAAAAGCTTCAGCGGCTCGTCTGTGATATGAAGCGCCATCAAAAGCTTATCGAGTAGTCCGTTTGCACGGAAAATGATTATCCAACCGTAAAGGCGGATCAGAGAATTCACCCAAAACGGGATCATCTGAAAGGTCATCAGCCGCTTCTGCCACTTGGGTGATGAGCGTGCCATAAAATAGCCGTAGGGATATCCGACCAAAACGACGGCGGCTGTTGAAAAGAGTCCCAGCTTCAAGGATTGCCAGAAGGTTCCGCCGTAAACGGGACTAAGAATATTTTTATAATTGTCAAGAGTAAATACGTATTCAACGCCCCATTTTTCCCCACGTGAAAGAAAACTCAAAACAACCATATAAGCAAGTGGCCCCAGCACGAACACCACGGTAAAAATATACATGGGGAGCGTTAGCAGCGTGGCGTTCCGCTGCCGTTTTTTCTCTAAATTATTGCTGCTTTTCATTTGTCAGCCCTCACTCAACGTCCGTGTCGATAACGGCAACGGCGCGATCCCATTCCCAGGAAACAAAAACCGCGTCTCCCCGTTTATATCCGGAGTCGATGCCATAGGCGGCAGCCGTTATCTCCTCTCCGTCACCTATGTCGAGAATGATTCGCAGCATTCCGCCTGCAAAGCTCTTTTCCTTAACGGTGGCGGGGATGCCATCGCCGCTGTCTGATAGAATGAGATTTTCACGTCGGACGGCAACGGCAGCGGTACTTTCGTTTGAGAAATCGATACCGTTTCTATTCGCCCTAAGCGCGGCGCCGTGAACGTTCAGGGTGATCGTGTCCTCGTCTGCGGAAACAACGCATCCGCGAAGGATATTCGCTTCGCCAACGAAACGGGCAACGTATGCCGTCTTGGGTCTGTCGTATATTTCGGAGGGATCGCCAATCTGCTCGAAGACACCGCCGCGCATAACGGCGATACGGCTGGACATATTGAGCGCTTCTTCCTGATCGTGCGTTATGTAGATGAAAGTGATACCAAGCTCCTCCTGAATGTGCTTCAGCTCGATCTGCATCTGACGGCGAAGCTGAAGATCAAGTGCACCGAGAGGCTCGTCTAAAAGCAGCACCTTCGGCCCTGCTATAACGGCTCTCGCAATTGCAACCCGCTGTCGCTGACCGCCTGAAAGCTCGTGGGGGCGGCGCTTTTCATATCCCGAAAGGCGAACGAGAGCCAACGCCCTTTCGACCTCTTTTTTGATCTCAGTTTTTTTAACGCCGCGTAGCTTCAAGGCATATCCCACATTATCGGCAACGGTCATATGGGGAAAGAGGGCGTAATTCTGGAAAACGGTGTTCACGGGACGTTTCTCGGGAACGACGCCTGCCATATCGGCGCCGTCGATGGAAAGCGTGCCGGCGTCGGCGTCGATAAGACCTGCAATAATACGCAGTATCGTCGTTTTGCCGCAGCCCGAGGGACCGAGAAGAGTGATAAACTCACCCCTTGCGACGTCAAGGTCAATGCCGCGCAAAACCACAGTCTCGCCAAAGCTTTTTTCTATTTTGGAAAGAGAAAGAATAATATCGTTCATCCTGTATTCTCCGAAAAATGCTAACCGTATAAGGCATCGCTGAAGATGCTATAATACTTCATTATAATTATACTATAATACCCCTCTTGATTGCAAGATGATCGTTATGATATAAAGATATTTTTCAAATGAGCCAAACTTATAGTAAATATTAACGTTTTGTAAATCCATGTCTGAATTCCACAAAAAGGAGAGTCCTAATATTGAAATTTATCACCGCATGGCGTACAATTACGGTGTAGTTGTTTCGTTACTGATTAACTATCAAAAGGAGGTACACATCATGAAAAGATCAATCATTTTAGTTTTGGTTATCGCAGTTTGCTTTATCACCGTATTCGCCGTTGACCCTCCCACGGCAGAGGATAAAGCTCCGGCAAGCATCTCCGCTGTAAGCAGTTGCCCCGTTTCAGTCGTTACTCCCGCCGCAACCCGGGTTGCTTCCCCCGATGAAAGATACTATGATTTTGAGCTGACCGCAAAGATCGCCGAAAGCAAGCAAATGATGCACAACACAGATCCCACAGATCATTTTTTGCAGAACAAACGTCAGAGCAAAGGCTCCAACGGTAGCCTTCTGGATCTTATCACAAGCATAAGACACGAAACCAACGCGACTTTTTGCTATCTGAACAAATGCGGTGCATGCTACCCCGAGCTCAGAAGTAAGGCTCAGGAATCGGAGAGCACCTTTAACGAAGCGCTCACCAATATAGTCGCGGATTATAATCTTATAACAGGCGAAACCACCTACTACGACCTCACCACCGGCGAGGAAGTTGATATAGAAGCGATAAAATAAAAACGAATCAAAAACGGCACCCTTAGGTGCCGTTTTGTTCTACAACGATCAATACAAAAAAGAGCACGAACGTTTGCGTTCATGCTCTTTTTTCGTAGGTCGTTTTTTTCTCCCGTCGTTTGTTTTGATTATCTCAAATCAAAGCGCTGCAAGAGCTGCTTCAAGTCCTGCGCGGACTTCTTTGTACTTTTCGAGCTTGGACTTCTCGCCCTCAACAACTGCCGCAGGAGCTTTCGCAACGAAGCCCTGATTGGAAAGCTTCGATTCGAGACGCTTGATCTCATTTGCGTTTTTATCAAGCTCTGCGGTGAGACGCTTTCTTTCCGCTTCAAGGTCAACGAGCTCACCGAGGGGGATATAAACTGTAGCGTTACCCGTTACGATGCGGACAACGTTTCCTTCGGGTGCCTCGTCAACGAGAACCGTTTCGGATGCAGATGCAAGACGCTTGAAGAAGGGTTCTGCCATCTCGCCGAAAATGTCGGTTGCCTTCGTTTCGAAATAGAGCTTCGCCTTTCTGGACGGAGGAACGTTCATTTCAGCACGACGTGAACGGATGGCGCTGATAGCGTCGATGATGGCGTTCATGTCATCGGCTTCAGCTTCAAACACCAATGCTTCGTCGTATTCGGGATAGGGTGACATCATGATGGTCTCCACGTCAACGCCCTCATATGCAGGGAGTGAGCCGAAGATCTCTTCGGTGATGAATGGGATGAAGGGATGGAGGAGCTTGAGTATTCCGTTCAGAACGAACGCGAGGGTATTCTGTGAGATACGGGAGCGCTCCGTACCCTTGTCGTTGAGAGACGCCTTCGTAAGCTCGATGTACCAGTCGCAGTAAATATCCCAAACGAATCCGTAAAGACAAGAAAGTGCGATGCCAAGCTCGTACTTATCGAGCGCAGAAGTAACCTCAGCTACGGTCTTTTCGTAGCGTGTGAGTACCCACTTATCCTCAAGGGCGAGAGTTTCCGCCGTGGGATACTCGACCTTATCGATCTCAAGGTTCATAAGCACGAATCTTGCCGCGTTCCAAAGCTTATTTGCAAAGTTTCGTGCAGCCTCGATCTTCTCGTCGGAGAAGCGCATATCGTTTCCGGGGGAGTTACCCGTTGCGAGAGCGAAGCGGAGAGCGTCGGCGCCATACTGATCGATGATCTCAAGAGGATCGATGCCGTTTCCGAGAGACTTGGACATCTTTCTGCCCTGGGCGTCACGAACGAGACCGTGGATGAGAACGGTGTCGAAGGGAGCCTGACCCGTATACTCGAGCGCGGAGAATATCATTCTCGAAACCCAGAAGGTGATGATATCGTATCCGGTAACAAGAGTGTTCGTAGGATAGAAGCGGCGCAGATCCGCCGTGTCGTCGGGCCAGCCGAGGGTTGAGAAGGGCCAAAGCGCGGAGGAGAACCAGGTGTCGAGAGTGTCGGGATCCTGCTCCATCTTCTTGCCGCACTTGGGGCAGTCGGCGCTGTCTTCCTTGGTGACGATCATCTCGCCGCAATCGGGGCAATAGAATGCGGGAATTCTGTGACCCCACCAAAGCTGACGGGAGATACACCAGTCCTGAGTGTTCTCCATCCAGTTATAGTAAAGCTTTTCAAAGCGTTCGGGAACGAACTTGGTCTCGCCGCGGCGAACGGAGTCAACGGCAGGCTTTGCGAGAGGCTCCATCTTAACGAACCACTGAAGGCTTATCATAGGCTCGATAGTGGTGCCGCAACGGTAGCAGGTTCCGACCTCGTGGGAAAGATCCTCGATCTCGGCAAGATAACCGCCTGCGCGGAGGTCCTCAACGATAGCCTTACGAGCCTCGTAACGATCCATACCCGCGTATTTGGGGTAGTTTTCCGTGATCTTTGCGTCGTCGGTGAGAACCACCTCCATGGGAAGGTGGCAGCGTCTGCCTACCTCGAAGTCGTTGGGGTCGTGGGCAGGAGTGATCTTAACGCAACCCGTACCCTTGTCAAGCTGTGCGTGTTCATCGGCAACGATCGGTATACGTCTGCCAACCAGAGGAAGCACGCAGTACTTGCCTATCATATCTTTGTATCTTTCGTCTGCAGGATTAACTGCAACCGCAGTATCGCCAAGAAGTGTTTCAGGACGTGTGGTGGCAACCTCAACGTATCCGCCGCCGCCAACGAGTGGATATCGGATATGCCAGAAGTGACCCGCCTGCTCCTGATAATCAACCTCTGCGTTGGAGATAGAGGTCTTGCAGTGAGGGCACCAATTTATGATACGCTCACCGCGGTAGATGAGTCCCTTTTCATAAAGGCGGACGAAAACCTCACGAACGGCACGGGAGCATCCCTCGTCGAGAGTGAAGCGTTCGCGGCTCCAGTCGCAGGAGGAACCAAGCTTTTTAAGCTGAGATATGATACGGGAACCGTACTTATCCTTCCAGTCCCACGCACGGCGGAGGAATTCCTCGCGTCCGATATCCTCTTTCGTGATGCCTTCCTTGCGCATAGCTTCAACGATCTTCGCTTCCGTTGCGATGGATGCATGGTCGGTTCCGGGAAGCCAAAGAGTGTCAAAGCCCTTCATTCTCTTATAGCGGATAAGTATATCCTGAAGAGTGTTGTCAAGAGCGTGCCCCATGTGAAGCTGACCCGTGATATTCGGAGGGGGGATAACGATAGTATAAGTGGGTTTGCCCTCTTTTTGGGGGGCGAAATAGCCGTGTTCGCACCAATCGGCGTATATTCTGTCCTCAAAGTCGCGCGGACTATACGTCTTCGGTAATTCTTTGTTCATTACTTTACTCCTTCTGATAACGATGTGGAAAACAAAAAGCGCCCTGAAAAAGCTTTCAGGGCGCATACATGCGCGGTACCACCTGAATTCGCAGAGAATGAAACATTCTCTTGCGCACTTCAAAGCCGCTGTAACGTGCGGCACACGTCGCGGAATACGGTAGCTTTTAAGCTTTCCCCTCTCCCGCGCCTCTCAGCGGCGACCTTCGGGACTTGCGCTGCACGTCGGTCTTCCACCGTCACCGACTCGCTATACGCTCGCTTTCGCCCCTACTCCTCCGCATCATCGCGTTTTTGTAGTTACAAATCTTTATAACATACCGCTGCGTTTTTGTCAAGTAAATTATGATTTTTCCCTTATTTTTCACCCGTTAACGTCGGCGAGCGTGCCGATGAAGATGGGAATATTATTATCGCAGTCGATTATCATAAAGACGAAGGGACGGTCAAGATAAACCATTTTGATCTCGTCGGGGGCGGCAGTTCCTGTGTTCATTTCGACGAGAGTAGCGGCTCCCGCCTTCGTCCCCTTCTCGCCAACGGAAATAAAGGTTTTGTGGATGACCTTGCTGATATAAAGGGGACCTTCGGTGGAGCTTCCCATCAAGGAAAAGTCCGCCGTCTCGGGTGTAAACGCATCGCACATTCCGAGGGTGTGGAGAGTCTCGCTCATCTCCGTGTCGAATTCGAATTCAAACTTTGGCATCGCCGCTTGCACCGTTGCGTA
This sequence comes from uncultured Lachnospiraceae bacterium, assembly GCA_964464905.1. Lineage (GTDB taxonomy): Bacteria > Bacillota > Clostridia > Oscillospirales > CAG-272 > DTU064. The sequence goes on along the minus strand of CAYXHC010000023.1, from coordinate 15,075 downwards.
TTCGGCGTTTTCAAGCATTTCGGCAACGCCCTTTCCCGTAAGGGTGTCGATATATTCGCCCACGGTCATTTCTTCCTTCGGCAAAAGCGCCGCAAAGGCGTATTTTCTGTCCACGTAATACTTGATAAATCCGGTGGCGTTTTCGTCTTCGAGGTAAGTGCCCTCGCCCGAGTGCATCATATCAACGCCCAATATCTCCCCTGCCTCGGTTGTGAAAACTCCGTCTCTCACCTGATGATCAAAATACTTTTCCTGCCACTCCGCCTCAAAGGCAAGGGCGTTCACAAGATACATAACGGCACCGTCGGGGATATCTTTTAAGATATCCTTTATCATTCCGTCCGTATGCTCCTTCACAAAGCCGTTTATATCGCGGACGGTTGATGCGTCAAAGGGCGCTTTATACGCGCCTGCGTCGTAGTACGTGGCGTTTTTACGGAGAAAATCTTCGTTGACGGTGAAGCGCTCGCTATCGCGGAACCATATTCCGTTTGCAGGGGAAAGCTTATATTTTTCACCGTTCACGAGGCTCTTTCGGTAGGAACAAAGGTACTCGTTCAACACCGACACTTCCATTCCCAGCACTCTTTCCATTTGCGCCTTCGTTTCGCCTCCGGCGCCGTTTGCCACCATTCCCAGCGCGGAAGCAACAGAAAGCGGCGAGACCAGGGTGTTTTCCCCCTCCTTATAGCTTTCGCGGAAAATATCAACGGCAAATTCAGTCAGCGCCACGTTTCCGTTTTCGGGCGTGTCGCCCGAAGGCTTATCGCCAACCACCTTCGCCATCAGGTCTTCCGAACGGCTTCTGACCTGGCACCCCGTGAAAGACAGCGCCATCTGGGCGCACATCATAAGACACAGCGCAAAAAGTACGATCCTCTTTTTCATATCTTCACCTCGCTAAAAGCAGTTTCTGATATTATAGACGAAAGATCCGACGGGAATGTTCCCGTCGGATCTCTTTTTTTATTTCTTTTTCTTTTTGCCGAAGATGGCAACGCCAACGGCGGCAACAGCCGCGACAGCTGCTGCCACTGCCGCGATAACTCCTTTTGAGATCTTCTTTTCGTGGGTGTCGCCGTCAGAGGGCTCGGTATCCGCAGGATCTGTTCCTTCTGACTCGGGCATCTCTGTATCCGGAGCTTCGGTCTCCATCGGATCGGTCTTTGAAGACTCGTCTACGGAAATAGGAACTATCTTAATAAACGTTACGTTGATGGCTTTATCGTCGGAGGTGAACTTCAAGGTGAGCATACCGTTTTTCACCGTGACCTCGCCCTCAGCCGTCGTACCTCTCGCAAGATTCAGGCGTTTGACGATAACGGTTTCTTCGTCCGTATCGGGATTTGCCGTGAGGGTGGGATGGTTTGAGCATCCCCATGGATCAGCGAAGCCAACCGTCACGGAGTAAGTTCCGTTTTCAAGCTCAAAGCCATACACGAGATTTCTGTCAATTCCGTTCTCGTATTGATTCTTCGTATAACGGTTCGTTTCCTCCTTGGGCAATCCGTCGTCGCCTCCGTTATTCTCATAGCACCAGGTATTTGCGGTGTAAACCCCCTTGCTGATGGCAGAGCCGCCATACTGATCCTTTTTATCGTCGATAACACCCCATTTGTAGCCCGTCACAGCGTCGGTACGGTATTTCTGCTCGGTAACGCTGTTATGAGTTCCGAAAAGATCGCCTTCGCTGAGGGTAGAGGGATCATGGTCACCGCAGTCAACGAAATATGCAACATTTTCATCTACGTTTGCACGGATCCCGTCTCCGGGTGTGACGAAGGTGACCTTATACTCCTTCGACGTTTTTTGATCCTCCGCATACACGGTAACGGTAATGCTCGTGCGTTTACCGTCGAGCGCCACCGTCTGCGGACGGCTTTCGTCGATTATATTGCCGTTAAGCTTGATATAACCGTAAGATGATGCAGGAATGAAGGTCGCTGTCGTTTCCGATGCGTCCTCATTAAGCGATACGGTTACTTTGCTGCCGTCGTATTCAACTGCACCGTCGGCATCGACCGTAAGCGTAACATCGTCACTATAGGAGCGCACGGAATAAAGGAACGTGCAGATCCTTGCAGACTCTGCGCCGTCAACACCCGAGAAGGTCAGCGTGACCGCTTTACCGCTCTTACCGTTTGCTTCAACGTCAACGGCGTGCTTCGATATAACGTCGCCTGCGATCGGCACCACTACCTGATATTCGCTGTCGGCGCCGCTATAGCTGAGAGTCGCTTCGTAAACAACGTCATCGCCCACCGTTATCTTCACAGTCTTGCCGTTGTCCTCCTTCCGGAAGTAAACGAGAAGGGAGGTTTCACCGCCATCATTTACAAGCATACGATAGGTGAATGCACCGCCTGCCAAAGCATAACGCGACGTTCCGTCGGACGTAGTGCCCACGGATCCCTCGCCAAGCTCCTTCATCTCGTGCAGCTCATCGTTTTCATACTGACCGTATCCCGGCTGTACGGTATCGATGAGATTTGTTTCAAGCCAACCACTCTTTTTAGCGGCAAGATGCGCTACGGCGTTTAAGTCAGAGCCGCTTTCAACGAAGATCCAATAAAGTCCGTATCTTTCCTCGTGCTGAGTATAATGAGTGACGAACACAAGATCAGCGTCCGTGTTTTTAAGCGTAAATGCAAGTTCACCGTTAACATCGGCACGGACGAGATTATCATTTATATTCGCCATAAACTCATCAACAGACTGTCCGTTCAGGATATTAATCTTATCAGAGGCGGTTGCGGCGTAGGTGCTGTTGATCTGCTTATTCGCGGGAATGGTAACGTCAACTCCCGTCGTCGTTTTAGTCATATTATCTTTACCGAGAAGAGCACTTAAAACGACGGGGCCATACTTAAATGCGACTGCGTTTTCATTGTCGGGGAGGCTGTGAACCGTAACGTTCATGGGAAGGGTGATCTCTATCTCGGTACCGTTTTTGAAGGGACCTTTAACGAGAGCGTATCCGCCGTCGCTTTCATAGGAATATTCAGCGCCATCGACCGTTATCTTCACGCCGCCTGCCAGCCAATCAGGGAGACGGAAATAAACCGATATATCTGCGTTGCCGCCACCGGCAGTCACGGTAAATTTTGCCGTATCCGTCAGCGGTATATCGGTTGTCTGCGTGAGGGTAACGTTTTTTTCGCTCCAGTTTACGTAGGAGCTGATATACTGATTCACCACGACAGCGTCGCCGTTTTTGAAATAGAGACTGTCGGAGAGCTTCGTGAAGTTTTCCATACCGGATCCGGTGCAGCACCAGAACTTGGTGAATTCCGTGCCGTACACCTTAAAATAACCCGTAGCCATAGGCTGGAAGTACGTCGTCATACCCGTTTCCGGATTCTGCGACGACATGATCGCGTTCAGATATGCGGTCTCGTAATAGTCAGCATATTTGACCTTACCCGTGATCATAAAGAGAGTGCGGGCAAGCTTCAGCATATTGTAGGTGTTGCAGGTCTCGCAGTTGCAGTTTGTACGCTCCGCGTCGAGGACGTGGTCAACGCCGAAATGCTCCCATTCGCTGTTTCCACCTGTGATATAGGTATGCTTATTCACCACCATATCGAAAAAGGCTTCCGCATATTCGAGATATACATCGGCATCCACCACTTCGCCGTTTACCGTCTTGCCGTGACACTGAACGTATCTGTTCAGACCGCCGAGAAACTTGGGTATCGTCGTGTTTGCGTGGCGGTTGTTCAGTGCATTTTCCGTATTCACGCGAACACTTTCAAAAAGCCATGTCTCATCAAAAGCGTGGGCAGCTATCGCGTGCTCATCCTTGCCCGTGATGCCGTAAAGCTCGTAAAGGCAATCGTTCATACCGCCGTATTCGATACCAAGAACGCTGCGGCGAAGATCCTCGCTCCAGGACGAGGTCCTGCCATAGCACCAGTCACCAAGGTCGGAAGCGGTCGTTTTTGCAAGCTCGTAGCCGGTTAGCTTATAAACGTCAACGAGACCTGCAAGTATCTTGTGCATCGTATACCACGGCACCCACGCCTGAGTGATAATATTTGTCTGTCCCTTTTCAACGTAATCAAACTGGATCTCAATATTATTGCGATCCAGTATCTGCGCGCCGAAAATAAAACCAGTTCCGGTGGCAAGCTGACATTCGCGGAGACCATCCGTCATTTCTTTGAGGATATCGTAAAACTTCGCCTTGTTCTCGTCTCCGTCAGGGAGGGATGCGTAAGCCTGAGCGCAGGCGGTGAGATAGTGTCCCACACAGTGTCCGCCGATAAGCATGCTTTCCCAACCCGGATAGCGCGTCGCACCCTTCATATCGATGCCTGCCGTGTCGCGGAATCCCGCAAGCAAACGGTCAATATCGAAGCTCAGAAGATACTTGTGTTCAAGCTCCTGTGCATTTTCAAAATAGTCGTTGGTGATAACGACGTCGTTAAGGTTAAACGTAGTGCTGTTTTTCAAAGCCGTAGTCTCCTTTGTTTCACTTTCTTCTTGAGCAAATATTTTCATGCAAGCTCCGCTATAGACAATCGTCGTTGCTAATGCCGCGCTTGCCAAAATTGCCGCTATACCGCGATGCAGGAATTGTTTCATCGTCGTATTTCCCTTGATATTAGGATTTATTGTCTTCATTATACCAAAAGACAATGCCATCTGTAAATAAGAAATGTGCAAAACGCAAAAAAGAGGCGCGCTTGCGCCTCTTTTTGCGGGGATTGATATTCAATCATTATCCTTGCACAGTTCTGCAAGGTCGTAGAATTTTATCATTTCAAATCGACGCTTCAAATGCCCCACGTCATTGATATTACCAAACTCCAAAAAATCGGGAGCAATCTCGATCTTAACGGGTCTTTCCCACTCCGCCACCCCGCAATACAGTATACGATCCGAGTTCTCGGAAACGTCATAAAACTTCATTTTGCGATCTCCGATGTCAAGGCTTCCAACGTATTCTTTGCCAAGAAGCTCCGTTACTTCTATATTCGTTTCATCAAGAGATGCAGCATCCACGTACACGGAAACGGTTATCCACGCGGCATCATAATACACAAAGCGAAGCACATCTGAGGATTCCTCTCTGATATCGTATTCAAGGCTTGCATACGAATAGTTTGCATCCTCAATATAAGGTATCATCAGAGTCGAGGAGCTGTCCCACATCCGCAGAAACTCTGTCTTCGTGAAAAACGGCCACTCAGCTCCGGGTTTCGTACAGCGTTCCAACACCACGGCATAAAAATCTTCTTCCTCCAATTCGCGGTTTTCGGCAAATTTCGCAAGATCGGGCATATACGGAAACTGTATTTCGGGATCGTCAGACAAGTCCGCCAGATTCTGATATTCCGCCACCAGTTCTCCAAGCGTTTTCACTTCATTGATCGGAGGAACATATTCCGTCACGTTTGAAATATTCGAGGTTCTGAGTATCACGGTTACCAAGCGGTTGTCGATCACCGTACTCCCCCTCAGTATCGCCTTTGCGGCTACGGTTTTCGTGTCGTATATCCGCACAGACGAGTCCATCACCGTGATATCGCACACATATTCATAGTCAGGATCATCCGACGGTATCGCGTCGGCTTCAGTCTTGTCCAAAAATACCCGAAACTCCATGCGCAAGCCATCGAAAATATACACTACCGAGACGGTCCGATCTTCGGGAAAATAAATGATATCATAATCGTTATCGTTCATTCCCGCAACATATGGAAGCGAAACATCCTTTATGGTGTTCCACATTGTAAAGAGCTCTTCTCCGGAATAATGCTCCGGCCATATACCACCCATAAAACGAAAGTAAAGGTCCTCCGCCATTCGGTCTTTCTCCTCATCGAGAAGTCTCACGAATTCCGTCATGATCGCGGCAGAAGAAAAATCAAGCTGAGCCGGAGAATCACCGCAAACGTTATCATCTTGCGTCACCTCAGACTCCGATTCAGATTTCGCTTCCGACTCCGATCCCTCATCGTCCCGCAGCAACGGATCTGCGCAGGAAAGAAACGACAACAAAATCAACGGCACTAATAAGCTTACTATCGTTTTCTTCATACACCCCTCCGTAAATAGTATTATACTCTATATTCAGTATACCACATGCAGTATCCTCTGACAACAGTTCTCAGCGATAGAATCCGACTCATTTCACGCCTCCGAAGCAATTCGGCGCAAAAAACCGTGGAGAGCTCAAATAAGCTCTCCACGACGCGGGATACGTTATTCTCAAAGTTACGGACGAATTAAAGTACCGGATGAATTAAATTACAGTGACTGTCGCTTACAGCGACTTCTCGTCGTTTTCGCGTTTTGCGTTTGCGATAAACTCGTCAAGGGGCATAACGATAGCCTTGTTCTCTTCCTTGCGGGAGCGAACAGAAACGGTGCCCTCTTCCTTTTCTCTGTCGCCGACAACGAGAACGTAGGGAATCTTCTGAAGCTGTGCTTCGCGGACCTTATAGCCGATCTTTTCGTTTCTGTCGTCAAGCTCAACTCTGAAGCCGACAGCCTTGAGCTTTTCTGCAACCTCAGCAGCGTAATCGTTGATCTCGCCGCGGATAGCCATAACTCTCATCTGAACGGGTGCGAGCCAGAGGGGGAACGCTCCTGCGAAATGCTCGGTGAGGATACCGATGAAGCGCTCGATGGAGCCGAATACAACGCGGTGGATCATAACGGGACGGTGTCTTTCGTTATCTGCGCCAACGTAGGAAAGATCGAATCTTTCGGGCAGGTTCATATCGAGCTGGATGGTACCGCACTGCCACGTTCTGCCGATGCAGTCGCGGAGGTGGAAGTCGATCTTGGGACCGTAGAACGCGCCGTCGCCTTCGTTTACGATGTAGTCAACGCCGAGATCGTCGAGAGCGCCGCGGAGACCGTCGGTTGCAAGCTCCCACATCTCATCAGTGCCGATAGACCCCTCGGGACGTGTGGAAAGCTCAACGTGATATGTGAAGCCGAAGAGAGAATAAACCTTGTTGATAAGGTTATAAACGCCCTTGATCTCGTCGCGGATCTGGTCGGGACGCATAAAGATATGCGCGTCGTCCTGAGTGAAACAACGAACTCTCATAAGTCCGTGCAGAGCACCGGAAAGCTCGTTTCTGTGAACGAGACCAAGCTCGCCGGAGCGAACGGGCAGCTCACGGTAGCTCCAGATTTTACGCTTGAAGACGAGCATACCGCCGGGGCAGTTCATCGGCTTGATAGCGAAATCTTCTTCGTCTATCTTGGTGGTATACATACTATCCTGATAGTGCTCCCAGTGACCGGAACGCTCCCAGAGCGCACGGTTGAGCATCATAGGAGTTTTTATCTCCTCGTAGCCTGCCTTGGTGTGCTCCTCACGCCAGAAATTCTCAAGGAGATTACGGATGATCATACCCTTGGGAAGGAAGAAGGGGAAGCCGGGGCCTTCCTCGTATATATCGTAAAGGTCAAGTTCGCGGCCGATCTTTCTGTGGTCGCGCTTCTTTGCCTCCTCCATCATAGTCTTATATTCGTTGAGGAGAGTCTTGTTCGGGAATGCAACGCCGTAGATGCGGCGGAGCATCTTATTCTTCGCATCGCCTTCCCAGTATGCGCCGGTAAGTGCAGTGAGCGCGAACGCCTTAACGATACCCGTTGCAAAAAGGTGGGGACCTGCGCAAAGGTCGGTGAACTCGCCCTGACGGTAGAAGGAAATATCCTCGCCCTCGGGGACGCGGTCGATAAGAAGCACCTTATAGGGCTCGTCCTTTTCTTCCATAAGCTTCTTCGCCTCGTCGCGGGGGAGAGTGAAGCGTTCGATCTTCAGATTTTCCTTAACGATCTTCTGCATTTCAGCTTCGATCTTGGGGAGGTCCTCCTGAACGAAGGGAGTTTCGCGGTCGATATCGTAGTAGAATCCGTTTTCAACTGCGGGTCCGATGGTGAGCTTTGCTTCGGGATAGAGACGTTTCACAGCCTGAGCGAGAATGTGGCTTGCGGTATGGAAGAAGGTGTGCTTACCTTCGGCATCGTCGAAGGTGTAAAGCTTAACTTCACAATCGCCGTTGAGCTGATGGGTAAGGTCAACGGTCTCACCGTTAACGCCTGCGGCGATGATCTCGCGGGAGATAAGACCCGCTTCACGTGCTGCGTCAAATACGGAAATGGGTGCTTCGCCCACGTATTCGGCGCCGTTTGCAAATTTTACTTTATACATAATATGACTCCGTTCTGCCGTATACGGCAAATGAAATAATAAACTTTATATTGAAAAGGCTACTGTTGCAAACGCTGCCTTTTATCAAACAAAAAACGGCAGTCCGAGATCTTTTTTCGGACTGCCGGGGTGTGCGTCGAAACACACACGGTTCCACCCGTGCTTTAACTCTTTTGTATTAAACTGTATCCCGAAGGGCGGTACTGACGTGCAAAGCTGCGGCGGCGGGGTTTCAGCACAGCGTTATTCGCTGTCCTCGCTTCTCTGTAACCGGCTTTAATGCCGAAAGCTTATTCCTTCGGGTAGAGATCACAGCGTTGCGCCGCGGCGGCGACGGTTGTATTCTGATCTCGGATTCACGATCTCGCGCCAGTCAAGGTCACCGTGCTCAAGAGCATGGATGATGACTTCTGCGCTTGCAATATTCGTCGCATAGGGGACGTTATGAACATCACACATGCGGAGCAGATGATATTCCGCCTCGTCAAAGGCCGGTTTGGGGTTGGTGGATCTGAAATAGAGAAGAACGTCTATCTCGTCGCAGGCAATGCGGGACGTGATCTGCTGCTCACCGCCATGGCTGCCCGGCAGGAGAGATTCTATCTCAAGACCGATGGCGTCCTTGAGCACCGCTGCTGTTTTCGCGGTGGCACATATGTTATGTTTGGAGAGCACTCCACCGTATGCAGTGCAAAACTGCATCATCAGTTCTTTTCTCGTGTCGTCGGCTATGATTGCTATTTCCATAAATCTGACGTCCGCGCTGTATGCGGCTTGCTCCTTTGATTTTTTAGTATATCAGCGTTTTTTCGGCACCGCAACCCTATTTAGAAGCGGGACTTCAAAACCGCGTATCCTCATTGATATGTTATAAAATGCGTCGGGAGCAGAGCATCCCGAAACGGTGGCGGCGGGCTTTCCCAGCTCCTGACCGCGCTTCATTTTTTCGTCGTAGGGCACGACGCCGAGAAGAGGTATCCTCGTTTCGTCTATCATCTCGGTAATGCGAACCTCATCCTTCGCGCCGCGATAGGAATTAATCACCAAATTCAGATTTTTTACGCCCTTCGCCGTTAATTCATTTGCCGTTTTCGCGGCGGCGCGGAGAGCGGGTGCGGAGGGGGTTGAAACGATTATCGCCTCGTAAACGGTTTCCAGATACACGGCGAGGGGGAATTCAATTCCGCCCGAGGTATCGATAATGAGATAATCCGCATCCACCGCATCGGCGCAAGCAACAGCGGCATTTGCCATTTTCACGGGATCTGTGAGATGTCCTGCCGCAGGAACTGAGCAATAGAAAAGGTTTTCCGAGCGAGGATCGCGAAGAATCGCCTCCGTGGGAACGACTCTTCCCTCGGAAACGTCCAAAAGGTCGAATATTCCCGTGTCCTCATATCCGAGAAAAATATCTGCCGTTCGGTTTTTAGTGTCACAGTCGGCGAGCATAACACGAACGCCGCCAAGCGCCATCGTGAAGGCAAGATTTACTGCTACCGTAGACTTACCGACACCACCTTTACAAGAGGTGACGAGGTATATGTTTCTTTTATCCACGAAAGCACACCTCCTCAGGAAGCACCACATTATCCATTATACACGTTGAGATTATAGCATACAAGATCATAGTTGTCAATAAAACGAACGGAAAAACACAGATTCTTTCGCGACACAAGGCGACACCCAAACGGAAAATTCAAGTTAAAACAGCACAACTCCATTGAATAGAGCGCACATTCTCGCCCCTCTATAAGGTCAGAAATTGTAGGTTTTATATATTGTGCTTTGCGTCGTTTTATTGTATAATACATTAATGAAACATAATAATATAATTATTCTGGAGACAAAAATATGATCAACGAAATTATCAAAAAGCTGAGTGAGACCGATGCGGAGGTATCCGCCGCAGTCAATGCCGAATATAATCGTCAGAAATCCAAGATCGAGCTGATCGCTTCCGAAAACTTCGTTTCCGAGGCGGTTATGATCGCTGCCGGCACTCCTCTCACCAACAAGTATGCAGAAGGCTATCCCGGAAAGCGCTACTACGGCGGATGCGAATGCGTTGACGTCGTTGAAAACATTGCACGCGAACGCGCCTGCCGCCTTTTCGGCGCTGAGCACGCAAATGTACAGCCTCACAGCGGCTCTCAGGCAAACACCGCTGTTTACGTTGCACTTCTCGAAGCAGGCGACACCGTTATGGGCATGAGCCTTGCGGAAGGCGGTCACCTGACTCACGGAAGTCCCGTTAATATCTCCGGTCTTTACTATAACTTTGTTCCTTACGGAGTTGACGAAGAAACGCACTACATAGACTACGACAAGATGCAGGCACTCGCTCTCGAATGCAAGCCCAAGCTCATCGTTGCAGGCGCATCCGCATATCCCCGCGTTATCGATTTCGCGCGTATGAGAGAGATCGCAGATTCCGTCGGCGCATATCTCATGGTTGATATGGCTCACATCGCAGGTCTCGTTGCGGCGGGACTTCATCCCTCTCCCGTTCCCTACGCTGACGTTGTTACCACCACCACCCACAAGACTCTCCGCGGACCTCGCGGCGGTCTTATCCTTTGCCGCGAAGAGCTTGCAAAGAAGATAGACAAGGCTATCTTCCCCGGCATCCAGGGTGGCCCGCTTCTCCACATCATCGCTGCCAAAGCCGTATGCTTCGGAGAAGCACTCAAGCCCGAATTCAGGGAATATCAGGCTCAGATCGTTAAAAATGCAGCAGTTCTCGCAGACACCCTCATAAAGGGCGGCTTCAATCTCGTTTCCGGCGGCACCGACAACCATCTTATGCTCGTTGACCTTCGTCCCTTCAACATCACGGGCAAGGAGTTCGAGCACAATCTCGACGAGGTCGGCATCACCTGCAACAAGAACGCTATCCCCAACGATCCCGCTTCCCCCTTCATCACCAGCGGCGTCAGAATCGGCACGCCCGCAGTGACGACGAGAGGCATGAAGGAAGCGGAAATGGTTGAGATCGGTGAGCTTATCACCGCTGTTGCCAAGGATCCCGCAGGATCTGCGGAAATGGTTAAGGAAAGAGTCCGCTCCCTCTGCGAGCGCTTCCCCCTTTACAACTGAACCTAACGGAAGGTCGTTTATATGATCGGCATTTTTGACAGCGGACTCGGCGGCCTCACCGCCTTAAAGGAGCTCGCATCTCTCCTGCCTAAGGAGGACATCGTCTATTTCGGCGACACGGGGCGCGTGCCTTACGGCACCCGTTCCGACGATACTATCATCAAATATTCAATTGAAGATATGAATTTCCTCAACTCCTTCGGAGTGGATGCAGTCCTCGTTGCCTGCGGCACCGTTTCCTCAACTGCCATAACGGAGCTGCGCCGCCGCTCGCCTGTGAAGGTGTACGGAGTCATCGAGGCTTCCGCCGAGGCGGCTGCAAAAGCTACGAAAAACGGCAGGATCGGCATAATCGGAACGAACGCCACAATACGCAGCGGTGCATACGAAAGAGAGCTTTTGAAGATTTCCGACTCCCTTGAGGTCTCATCTGTCCCCTGCCCGCTTTTCGTTCCTCTCGTTGAAAACGGCTTCACAGTTCCCGGCGACGAGGTTACCCTTGCGACCGCAAAACGATATCTTGCCCCCTTCATGGATGCCGGTATAGACACCCTCATTCTCGGCTGTACGCATTATCCCATCATAAGCTGGGCCATCGAGGAAACGCTTCCCGGAGTCACCCTCGTCAGTTCCGGCAAAGCAGCGGCGGACGCCGTTGCCGCCGATATAATTTCGGGTCGTATCAGTTCTCGGGAAGGCACCGGCAGCATCCGTTGCTACTGCAGCGACAAGCCCGGCAACTTCGAAGCTGTCGCATCCGTTTTTATGGGCGGCATAAAAGTAGGTCCAGCCGAAAAAATCGACATAGAAAAATACCAGTAAACCTATTCATCACAACATAAAACATCTTGAAAGCCTCAACTCGGCAGAATGGAGACGAATATGAAATCCGGAAAAGTCGGTTACGCCGTCGTCGGTCTCGGAATAGGCCGCGCTCACATGGACGCCGCGGCTGCATCCCACCGTGCAGATCTTATCGCCGTGTGCGATCTTCTCGAAAAGAAGCTCACTGCTGCTAAAAGAAAGTATCCCTGCGTTCTCACTTATACAGATTTCGACGAGATGATCGAAAACCCCGACATCGACATCGTATCCATTTGTCTCCCCAGCGCAATGCACGCAGAATACGCTTGCAAAGCTATGGCGAAGGGCAAGCACGTTTTGATCGAAAAGCCCATCGACATCACCCTCGAAGCGGCTGAAAAGATCGAAGAAGCACGTGTGAAATACGGCGTCACCGTTGGCGTAGTTCACCAGAACAGATATAACGCGCCTATGGACGCCATCAAGGCTGCCGTTGACGAAGGCAGGCTCGGCACTCTTGCCGTTGCCACCTTCGGCGTTAAGTGGTACCGCGATCAGAGCTACTATAACGGCAACTGGCACGGCACCTGGGACATGGACGGCGGCGGATCTCTTATGAATCAGGCCGTTCACACCGTGGACCTTATGCAGTGGCTCATGGGAGACGTCAGATCCGTTCACTCCGTTATGGGTATCTACAATCACGACATTGAGACCGAGGACATGACCGCCTCCGTCATCACCTTCAAAAGCGGCGCCGCCGCCACCTTCGTCTCCACCACCTGCGCTTATCCAGGCATCTCCACGGAGATCTCCCTTTACGGATCAAAGGGTTCTGTCGAGGCTGACGCAGATCTGCTCAAGACGTGGAAGATCATGGGCGACGACGAGGACGAAGAGGAAGAGGAAATGCTCGCCCGTTACGGCCGCGGCAACGGTAAGGCAAAGGAATCCGATCCAAGTCTTCTCTTTGGCCATGAAGCCGTCGTTGAGGACATTATCTCTGCCGTGCTCGACGGTCGCGAGCCCCGTATTATGCCCCGTGAGGCTATAAAAAGCGTCCGTATCGTTGACGCCATTTACCGATCTGCCAAAACCAACGAAACAGTATATCTTGACTAAAGCTATGAAAACAGGTCTTTTTTCAGTTACATTCCGCCCCTATACGAAAGAAAAAATAGTTGATCTCACCGCCGAAGCAGGTCTTGACTCCCTTCTCTGGGGAGGCGACGTACACGTTCGCCACGGCGACAGTGACGCTGCAAGCGCCGCCCTCGCGCTTTGCCGCGCCCGCGGCATTGACACCGACGTTTACGGTTCATATTACCGTGTTGACGGCGACGGATTTGACGCCGTTACCGAAACGGCGAAGATACTCGGCTCAAACGTTATCCGCGTATGGGCAGGCAAAAAAGGCTCCGCCGACACAACGGACGAGGAACGTGCAGCTCTCGTCGCACAGCTTCGCCGCGATGCGGAGACTGCAAAAAAGCACGGGATGACACTGGCCTTTGAATACCACGGCGGCACTCTCACAGACAACGCCGACAGCGCGCTCCGTCTCATAGAGGATGCAGCCGCTGAAAACGTTCGTCTCCACTGGCAGCCGAACCAATACCGCGATTTTGATTTTAACGTAAACGCCCTTCGCAAGGTGGCGCCTTACGTTGATGCGGTCCACGTTTTTGCTTGGGTGGGCAACGATAAATTCCCTCTTTCCACGCAGGAAAACGAGTGGCGTCACTATTTCGGCATTCTTGGCGACAAGAGCAAATGCTCGAGCAACTGCTCCCTTGCCGCTATGGAATTCGTTCCCGTGGAATGCCGCGAGGATCTGCTTCGCGACGCAGAAACCCTCCACCGCATACTTGGCAAATAAAAGGAGTCAAGCGTGAAAGTTTAATTAGCAATAACCTTTAATTAAGCTGTTTCACGCCTAAATCCTCACGATGCGGGGTCCATACCCACGCCGCCGCACGGGTGTGCGGTTCCGAGGATTTCGATCATTCATTTATGCCGCCATAGGCGGCGATGAGGAGATTACTATGAAAAAAGCCATGTTTATGGGCAGCCGCGGAAACGTGGACTACGTTTACTCAAACAAGACCAAGGATCTTCTTGCCTCCGAGCTTGAATTCATTGCTCCCGTATATACAAGAGACGAGATTCCCGAAAGAGCCTCGGAGCTTCGTGATGTCACCTACATTTTCTCCACCTGGGGAATGTTCAGCTTCAAGGAGGAAGAGATAAAGGAATACTTTCCCTCCCTCCGTGCCGTTTTTTATGCGGCTGGCTCCGTTCGGGGTTTTGCAGAGCCCTTTCTCAACTGCGGTGTTGAGGTCTTCTCTGCCTGGGCGGCAAACGGCGTTCCCGTGGCTCAGTTCACTGTGGCTGAGATCCATTTAGCGCTGAAGGGATTTTTCGCCACTTTACACAAAAGCGGACGCGAGACATGGACAAACCACCGCGCCCCCATCGCTTACCCTGGCATCATGGACGAAAAAGTTGGCATCATCGGTGCCGGCATGATCGGTCGTATGGTGATCGAGGAGCTCTGCCGCTATCCCGTTGAAGTGCTCGTTTACGACAAGTTCCTTCCGGCAGAGGATATTGAAGCCCTTGGCGGCAAAAAAGCCGAGCTTGAAGAGATATTCTCCGAATGTCTCGTTATATCAAACCATCTTGCAAACATTCCCGCAACCGTTGGAATGCTTGACTACTCCCTCTTTTCCAAAATGCGCGACGGTGCCGTCTTCATCAACACGGGCCGCGGCGCGCAGACCGTTCCAGAGGATATGATACGCGCTCTCAACGAAAACAAGAGCCGCGCCGCCGTCCTGGACGTTACGGATCCTGAGGAGCCGCCCCGTCCGGGCAGTCCTCTTTACGAAATGGACAATGTTTTCCTCACGCCTCACATTGCCGGCTCTATTGGCAACGAGGTACACAGAATGTCCGAATATATGTATGAGGAATACAAGGCTTACAGCAAAGGC
>CAYXHC010000022.1:0-26953 GCA_964464905.1 uncultured Lachnospiraceae bacterium | reverse complement strand
ACTTTCCACGGCAAACTGCCTACCGAAGCTTTGGTGAAGAGTCCATGACCCGTACACCTTTACGGCTTCGCCCTCCGAAAGAAACGGCATTATGCCAACGGCTGTAAAAAAATCGCCGTCATCAGCTTCGATGTCGCAAACGGTGTATCCGTTATCTTCGTTTTTGTATATAATCTCGTCAACGACGCCCGATATTGCAACAAGCTCTTTTTCGGTTTCGATTCCCATAACGCCTCCTTTCATATTTTCAAAACGGGGGTGTCGTTTTCGACTCCCCCGTCTTATGATCCTTATAAAGTCTTTATCCGATTCAGTTGGTGCCGAATACAGCCTTGAGTTCTTCAGCAAGATCGAGTTCTTCCCAAGGAGCCTTCAGATCCTCACGGCCCATATGACCGTAAGCCGCAAGACGGCGGTAAATGGGACGGCGGAGATCAAACTTCTCGATGATAGCCGCAGGACGAAGATCAACGTGCTCGGAAATATAAGCGGAAATAGCCGCCTCGTCCACCTTTGCGGTACCAAAGGTATCGAGCATAACGGAAACGGGACGTGCAACACCGATAGCATAAGCTATCTCTATCTCGCACTTGTCTGCAAGACCTGCCGCTACAACGTTCTTTGCGATGTAGCGAGCTGCGTAGGCTGCGGAACGGTCAACCTTTGTCGGGTCCTTACCGGAGAAAGCACCGCCGCCGTGACGCGCGTAGCCACCGTAGGTGTCAACGATGATCTTGCGTCCGGTGAGTCCGGAATCGCCGTTGGGTCCGCCAATAACGAAACGACCCGTAGGATTCACGAATATTTTTGTATTCTCGTCCATAAGAGAAGGATCGATGCTGGGGGTAACAACGTGTTCGATGATATCGCGGCGGATCTGATCGATCTCAACGTCGGGCGAATGCTGGGTGGAGATAACGATAGTGTCCACTCTCACGGGTTTGTTATCGTGATATTCAACGGTCACCTGAGACTTTCCGTCGGGACGAAGGTAGTCAACGGTGCCGTTTTTTCTGATCTCGGAAAGACGCTTCGAAAGCTTATGGGAAAGGCTGATC
Source organism: uncultured Lachnospiraceae bacterium (assembly GCA_964464905.1). GTDB lineage: Bacteria > Bacillota > Clostridia > Oscillospirales > CAG-272 > DTU064. Next base: position 25,895 of record CAYXHC010000022.1, on the reverse strand, counting down.
GCAAGAGGCATAAGCTCGGGGGTCTCGTTGCAGGCGTAGCCAAACATCATGCCCTGATCTCCGGCGCCGGTGTCGTACTTATCGGTGAGGATGCCCGCCTTCGCTTCTGCGGCAAGGTCAACGCCCAGGGCGATGTCTGCACTCTGCTCGTGGATCGAACTGATAACTGCGCAGGTGTCGCAGTCAAAGCCGTACTTTGCGCGGTCGTAACCGATCTCGCGAACAACATCGCGAACGACGGACTGAATATCAACGTAGGCTGAGGTCGTTACCTCACCCATTACCATAACGAAACCTGTGGTGCAGGAGGTCTCAACTGCAGCGCGGGACATAGGATCGGCACGAAGAAGCTCATCGAGTATCGCGTCGGAAATCTGGTCGCAGATCTTATCGGGATGCCCTTCGGTAACGGATTCGGACGTAAAAAGATATTTTTTCATTTTGTTCACTCCAATAATATTTTATCGTCAGACGAAAAGAAGACCCTCGGTATCCCGAGGGTCAAAAAGCCGATTGCTCTCATCTCTCAGGATTTAGCACCTTACGCTGAGAATATCTCCCGCAGGTTGCCGGGCTTCACAGGGCCAGTCCCTCCGCCACTCTTGATAAGAAAACGTATTGATTGCGGTAACGACAAAATTACCACAAAATCTTATATCATATATAACGGCAATTGTCAAGATAAAATGTCAAATAATTTTACCGTATGTCAAAAAAGTTCCACGATAGCCGCAACGAGCTGAGAACCCACTGTCATAATAAGACCGGCTGCAACGACTCCTCCGAAAATGGAAAGCACAGCCTTTCTTTTGCTCATATCAAAAAGAGAAGCAACGAGCGCGCCGGTCCAGGCTCCCGTCCCCGGAAGCGGAACTGCAACGAATATAAAGAGTCCCCATGTTGCATATTTTTCGACCTTAGCTCTGTTTTTTTCTGCTTTTTCGTGAAGCCAAACGGCAACCTTTGAAAAAAGACTAATATTACAGTTTCTCATCCACTTGAGGATCGCTTTGATAAAAAAAAGGATAAAGGGGATGGGAAGACAATTCCCAAGTATGCATACTACGAGATTCAAAAGCCAATGTATGCCAAGTCCGGTGCCCAGCGGAACGGCTCCGCGAAGTTCCACTATCGGCACCATGGACATAAAAAATACGTACAATAATTCTTTCAAGTGTGTCAATGTCCTTCTGAGTAATATAACCACAACAATTATATAGTATCACAACCGACATTTCAAGAGAAAAATTATTTACGTCCACAATTTTAATTCCGTTATGAAGGAATAATCGACTCCGTTACGCCAAAAAATATATATAAATATATATAGAAAGGAGCATCCAATGATCACCGTACTTATCCGCACCATTATCATATACGTTTCACTTGAGCTTTCAATGAAGCTTATGGGCAAGCGCCAGATAGGCGAATTTCAGCTATCCGAGCTGATAACGACGCTGCTCATATCAGAGCTTGCTTCGCTCCCCATCGCTGAGCCCGATATTCCCCTTCTCTACGCTATATTTCCCCTGTTACTCATCATTTCGCTTGAGGTGATAACGTCCTTCATTTCGTTAAAAAACGGCATTGTACGTCGTTTTTTCTCAGGCAAGCCAAGCGTGATCATCAACCGCGGAGTTCTCGACCAAAGAGAACTGTCAAAACTGAGGATTAGCTGCTCTGAACTGCTGGGTCAGCTCAGACAAAAGGGTTATTCCGATATTTCCGACGTATACTACGCTATAGTCGAGGACGATGGGATACTCTCAGTCTTTCCGCGCGCTGAAAAGCGGCCTCCGAACGCAGACGAGCTTGCTCCGTGCGTTGGCGGCGCTCTCCCCGCTGATCCCGGCATCGCGCATTATCTTATCATTGACGGCGCGGTGATAAAGGAAAACCTCTCAGCGTCGGGCAAGGATATGAAATTCATCGACCAAGAGCTGCGCCGCGCAAAATGCGATGTCTCCGGTGTCTTTCTTCTCTCCTGCGACGACGCGGGAAGATGCAATATTATAAAAAAGGACAAAGTAAAATGAAAGCCTTTATCATTGCCGTCATCATTCTCGCCGTTATCGTTTCATTTTCGATAATACTGACAAGCCTATCAATAAATGCATCCGATTCCCTTTCTGATGCGATGGACAAAGTATATGCCGCCGACGGGGATTACCGTTCGGCGGCATCTGCTGAGCTATATTCACTTTGGCGCAAAAAACGTGGTCTTTTCTCGCTTTCTGTAAAAAAAAGCGGTATCGAGGAGATAGACTCCTGCCTTTCAACCCTACGTGAGCTGACTCTACACCCTCATTCCGACAGTGATTTCTTCACGCTATGTCAAAGAGCAAACGAAGCTCTCGGAGTTCTACGGAATTGTACGTCGTTAACGCTCTACGGTGTTTTTTAGCCTTATCCGAAGGCGTCCTTATCTAAAGGACTTCCTTATCTAAAGGACTTTCCATCAGCTCCGTACACTGCAAGACGCATAATACCATAACTGTCTTTACCGGGAGCGATATCGTCCTCAAGTCCGAGACGCGCCTTCACGGCAGTGACGATATATTCGGGATTGAGATAGTGCTCGGAGTCTGCGGTGAGCGTTGCCCTCACCGTCATCTCACCATTTTTGCTGACGGCTGCGAGAGACTTGATATATTCTCTAATATCACAGTTCCCCTCTCCCGATTTGGATCGTTTGAGCACAATGATCGGCTGCTTCGTCATTTCGTTCACAGCGTCAGCGGAGACTTCCGTGATACTCTTATTATAAATGGTGATCTCGTAATCCGAGGTCTTGATATCGCGGAATTTCGTCGTCGGACGGTACACATCGATGATCTCTACCCCCGGTACGGTCTGATCTGTCAATTTACGCTTGATCTCTTCGCAATCGGGTTCGGCATCATACACTTTAAGATCAAGAAGCTCAAGCTTACTTTCCGTGCCAACGGAAAGAGGGAGCGCAAAAACCAGCTTTGGCTTGGGATTGAAGCCCTCGGTATAATAAACGTTGAAATCAGCGCGGACGACGATACGCATCATCGTTCTCATAAGATCAAGGTGAGAAATGAACTGAAGCGCTCCGGTCTTCGTAAACACCACTCTTACGGGCGTGGGTTTTATTCTTTCGTTCTCATTTTTCGGCACAGCGTTTCTCCTCCATACTTATTTGCGCCACAAGCAGAGCATTCCTGTCGGCAGTTACGCGACGGGATGCTTTCCTTGGCGGCGTTGAATTCGCGCTTCATAAAGGCTTTGGTCACACCGCAGTCAATAATGTCCCAGGGCAATATTTCCTCTGCGTCGCGTTCGCGGTTTGCATAAAATGCAGGATCAACCTCTGCCGCTTCGAATGCCTCAAGCCATCTTTCATAGCTAAAATGCTCGTCCCATGCGTCGAAGCAAGCGCCGCGGGCAAACATTTCAATAAGCACTCGCGAAAGCTTTCTGTCTCCGCGTGCAAGCACCGCTTCGATCTCCGACACCTCGGAATCGTGGAAATTATAAATAACACGTCTGTCCTTGATATTGTCTGCAATAAGTCGCTGACGGCGGCGGAATTCCTCGCGGCTGAGCTGAGGCACCCACTGGAACGGAGTGAACGGCTTCGGAATGAAGCACGCCGTCGATATAGTGACCTTGGGAGAAAGACGCTTATTTCTCTCCTCGGTTCTGTAAAACTCCTGAACTACGTTTTCGGCAAGCTTCGCTATGCCGATAACGTCCTCGTCGGTCTCCGTGGGCAGGCCTATCATAAAGTAAAGCTTGACCTGAGACTTCCCTGCCGCAAATGCGATATGTACGGCGTTCAGTATGTCCTCCTCGCGGACGTTCTTATTTATTGCGTCACGGAGACGCTGTGTGCCTGCTTCAGGAGCAAAGGTGATCCCTGAAGATCGGACGCTGCTGATCTTTTTCATCAGCTCAGGAGTGAAGCTGTCTGCACGGAGCGATGGTAATGAAAGCGATATCTTACTCTCGTTCGTCCATTCGATAAGCTCGTCCGTCAGCCTGTCAACGCAGGTATAATCGTCAATGGCAAGAGACGTAAGGGAGATCTCGTCGTATCCCGTGTTTTCGTACATCTCCTTTGCCTGACGGCAAAGGGTCTCAACGCTTCTGTCCCGAACCGGACGGTATATCATTCCCGCCTGACAGAAACGGCAGCCACGTATACAGCCACGGAACACTTCAAGCATAATTCTGTCGTGAACGACCTCGGTATAGGGCATAACGGGCTTTGTGGGAAAATAAGACTTATCGAAGTCCTCAACTATACGCTTTTTCACTCGCATAGGCACGCCCGCCTCAAGGGCTTTATATTCGCGGATGGTACCGTCGTCATTATAGTCAACTGCATAAAGTGACGGTACGTAAAATCCTTCAAGCTCTGTTGCGGCAGCATAAAGGAAAGCCTTCTTCGTATAGCTGCCGTCAGCCTTCATGCGTTGATAGAGACGCGCCAGCTCCGGAAGCGCTTCCTCGCCCTCCCCAATGGAGAAAATGTCGAAAAAGTCTGCCACGGGCTCGGGATTATATGCGCAGGGGCCACCGCCGAGGATAATGGGATCTTCTTCGGCGCGATCCTTTGCAAGAGCTTTTATGCCCGCAAGGTCCAGCATCTGTAAGACGGTTGTATAACACATCTCGTACTGAAGCGTAAACGCAACGAGATCGAAATCTGCGAGAGGGTCTCCGCTTTCGTGCGCCCACAACGGGACGTTGTACTCTCTCATTTTTTCCTGCATATCCGTCCATGGGGCGTATACACGCTCGCACCAAACACCGTCGCACTCGTTGAGCGCTCCATAAAGGATGCGGACTCCCAGATTGGACATACCGATCTCATAGGTGTCGGGGAAGCAGAATGCGATGCGGCAATTCACCGCAGCTTTATCTTTTATTATCTCGTGGCGCTCGCCGCCCGTATATCTTGCCGGCTTTGTAACGCTTTTGAGGATACTTGCGTATTTTTTGTAATCCATAATTCACATACGCCTTTCTGTGAGATACGCAAATTCAGTTTTTTGCGTTTAAGAAGATCTCATTTTCTAAAAACTTCGTTTCAGGGGATCTACCTTCCCCTTTATCGTCAGTTGCGCGGGTGAACGATCTTCCATCCACCCGCGCATCTTTATTTTAAAATAATTAAATAATGATCTTAGACACGATGAACATAGGAATGCACCAGACTGTCGCATAGATCGCAATGAAAAGGGGAGAGAGCGTCAGCGCGCCGAAAAGGATCGAAAGCGCAGACACGAGAAGGCTTACAAAAAGGGAGATGATCAGTATCATGGTGTTGATACTGCGAGCATGAAGCACCTTTTCGCAGAGAGATACCGTCTGAAGCACCGCTTTGGGCGAATCTTTCGACACAAGACCGCTTCCGGTCACATCGGAAACCTTCGTCCTGTCGTCAAGGGACTTGCATCTGATAACACGGATAGGATATGCGGCAAGCTTGATCTGACTGCCGAGGAACTGCTCGGTGATGTTGGGATCGAAAGTCTTCATACCGATAAACATACCGCTCTTGTCGAGCTGCTTAATAATAAACTCGAAATCAGTGTCAACGATATAGGAAATGAGCATACGGGCAACGAACTTTCCATCGTGTACCATGTACATAACGCACACGGTGGGCTCAAAGGTATCGTTTCTATGCGTCTCCAGAGGCTTGGGAATGGTCACGCCCGCATTCTCCAGCGCGTCGATGGTGCCAAATGCAACGACGGAGCCATCGACCTCAACCTCGAGAAGTCCCGGAAGAGTACGAAGAAGCTTAACGTCATTTGAATATCCGATGTCGCGTGTCGCGAGATCGAACACATCGGAAAGAGGACCGCCAACGGTGCAGAACGTACTTGCCGCATAATAAAGTACGCGATCGATACGGTTATTTCCGAATACGTTTATAGCACGAACGTTTACGTTGGTCGAGGGGAACACATTCTTGTCGTCGAAGGAAATAACGGCAGCATCGGCATATTCTTCAGCCGAGCCCTCACCTATGATAGTACTCTCTTCCTCGTGAGCCTTCTGGTTTGCAACATAGAAGGGATGAGAGAACATATAGAAGACTGATACGGGCAAACAAAGAAGCGCAGAAGTGAGCGCTGCTTTCATACCGTCATAAAGCGTGCCGGCGCTGTACTTATAAGCGAAGAACACAGCCGCAATAATGAGAACTGCGGGAATGATAAATCCGATAAACTTGCGTCCGCTGGGATAACGGTTCGTGCGGAGGAAATAGTCGTTTACGAAATCCGCACACTCAACCTTAAGAACACCGATATCCTCGGCATCATCGTCTTCCTCCATCATATCAGAAAAAGCGTCATACTCAAGACGGGAGTCTGCCATGGTGAGGCTTTGAAGCGCATACTTCGGTTTCTTGGATGAAACGATACTGAAGCTGTATATCTCGCGGCGGTAATTGATGAATTCGTAAATATAAAGGAGTATAAATCCAACGGCTATGGGGAAATTAAACGTTACAAGACCGACTTCGCCGTAACCGTTTACGAAACAAACGACAATGGTATAGACAATGTTGATAAGGAGCGCGAATGCAGCGATGCTTTCAGGGCCGGGTTTTCCGCGGAAGAAATCACATATACCGTTGTATAAGGATTTGGCTGCAGGTGCGGCAACCAAAAGCAGAAGCTGGAATGCTACCATAATATATACGATGGGGTATACCGTAGGATCAAAGGCTCCGGTAAGCTCGATCCCGAATGAAGTGTGGCATTCGAAAAGCATAAGGATGAACGTCAGTACAGCCGCAAAAATCATCTTGATCTTGGAATTTCTGTACGCCATCTGATACGCTTCTATAACCTCGCGTACCTGAGATTTGGTAGTGTATTCATAGTCGAGCGCTGCGCGTTCGCGATTAAGGTTCGTCACCTTCGCGATATCGTCCTGCTGTTTTTCAACGAACTCAGAAACCTTTTCAGCTCCGATACTTTCTTCCAGCTCTTCCTCCATACCAAGCGCGAGCATGATATTGAGATCGAAATCGTCCATATTTTCAGCGGGAGCTTCCGTTTCAGGTTCGACCTCAAAGTCTTCCGCCTCAGCCATAGCTTTCGCTACTTCAGCGGAAACGGGATCAAACACCATCGTGCCGCCGTCAGCTATAGGATCAACGGGCACTTCGACGGTGAACGCGGGGTCGATCTCTTCTTCATCACTAACGGACTCGGAAGCTTCGGAAATTCCGGAAGCCCCGCTTTCTTCTTCCGCAAAGGCTTGGTCTATATAATCGTAAAGCTCGTCGCGGGGATCTTCAAATTCAGAAAAGATATCGACGTCGGGATCGAAGCTTCTTTCCTTTATCTCCTCGATGCTGAATACCGCCGTTTTATCGGACTCGTCCGGAACGGGCACGTCAACTGCTTCAGCTTCGGATTCGGCACTTTCTTCTCCGTACACCTTAATGTCGTCAGCATCCGCCTCGGTATTTTCAACCTCCGCAAGAATCGCTTCAAGTTCGGCAACATCGGCAGATCGCTCATCATCGGCAGTTTCCGGTTCCTTTTCGGGAGCTGTCGTATCTATCTGACGTCTCGCCGTTTTGCGTCTTCTGCGGCGTTCCACGGTCTTGGGCTCGGACACAGCTTCAGCCACTTCTATAGGTTCTGCCACTTCATTTTCAGCCTGATCTGCTTCGGTTGCTTCTTCGTCGGCATATTCCTCCGGCAAATATCTGCGCAAAAGCTCCGTAATATCGAGTTCGCTCTCTCTTTTAGGCTTATTGTCGTTATTTTCGAACATATTATGCCTTCCTTTCTTTTTTTATCAGCGGCTGCATTCGTTTATTTACGGATCTGCTTCGCCACTTCAAAAAGTATCACCGCACCTGCGCACGAAACGTTAAGGGAGTTTACGTGACCGTACATAGGGATAGATACTATAAAATCGCTTTTTTCACGAAGGACACGGCTGACGCCTTCGCCTTCACTTCCGAGAATGACAGCCGTTGCCGAATCAAATCTACACTCGTAATAAGGTGTGCCGTCTGCTTCCGCGGTATATATCCACACACCGCGCTCTTTGAGCTCCTCAACTACGGAAGCAAGATTAGGAACCTTCACCACCGTAAGGTGTTCAATAGCTCCTGCAGAGGATTTTGACACGGCAGGTGTCAATCCTGCGCTGTGACGCTTGGGAATGATAAGACCGTGAGCACCTGCACATTCGGCAGATCTGATGACAGCACCGAGATTGCCCGGATCGGTAACGTTATCTGCGATAACGATGAAAGGTTTTTCGTTTCTTTCTTCGGCGATCCTGAAAATATCGTCGATGGTACCGTAATCCTTTTCGGCGGCCATTGCTATAATCCCCTGATGGTTCAGACCTGCCGCCATGGAATCCAACTTCTGCAGGTCTACCTCCACTATCGGAACGCCAGCCTTTTTTGCTTCCGCAACGATAACGGTAATGCTTCCTTCGCGTTCGCCGCGACGCACAAATATCTTATCGATAGACCGTCCGCTTTTCAATAACTCTCTTGTAGCGTTGCGTCCGATCACAGCGCCTTCGACCGGAGTCTTATTCATTTCTTTTTTGTAATATTTTTTCTCGTTAGCCATAACAACCTCACCGAAATAATATTTCGGGAAATACATTCATATCATTGTATCATATTTCTTTTAATTTGTACAGTTTTTATCGACAAATAAACTAAAAAAAACGAAACCGCGCTCTGCGCGGTTTCGTTTTGACAATCGCTATTATTTGTTAATGTTATTGTCTCTTTCTTGCTGCATAGCACTCATTGCAATAAACCGGTCTGTCTCCGGAGGGCTCAAAGTTTACCTTGCAAGCCTTGCCGCATTCAGCGCAAACTGCATCGTGCTTACCTTTTCTTGCGTCCTTGCAAGCCTTGCAGTGCTTGGGCTCGTGCATCAAGCCTTTCTCTGCGAAAAATGCCTGTTCGCCGGCGGAAAAAGTGAACTCTTTGCCACAGGTGACGCATACCAACGTCTTGTCTTCGTACATGGGTGATCCTCTCTTTGATAGATAAAAAAATTGCCCTCGACGGATTCCGACCGTCATCTTTGTGCTATGACAATGCTCTAATTAAGCTATACGGGCTTATATATATATCGGACAACGTCCGATTATATCAAGGTTATTTCTGTAGCAGTCTTTGCAGCTTCAAACGCATACGGTAAAGTGCGTTTTCAACGGTTTTCGAACTGACGTTAAGCGTTTCTGCGATCTGGCGCGGAGCTGCACCGTCAACGTACAGGTCGTAGACCTCATATTCAAGTGGAGAAAGGTTAGCTCTGATCCTTCGGTCAAGTTCTCGTTCGCGTTCGCGGCTGAGAAGCAGCTCAGAGGGATCTTCTTCGGCCGATCCGCCTTCCCAAGCTTCGGTCAATTCGTCCTCCACGGAAAAATCAATGAAGCCGTGCTGGCGGCGCACCAAAGAGATCATTCTGTTCTTTATGCAGATCTTAGCATAAAGACCGAATGTCGCAGAGTCTCTTTCCTCGTCGTAAGCGAGAGCTGCCTGATAAAGCTTTATAGCTGCCTCTTGACGAAGCTCATCCTCCTCCGCCCGTGACGTTACGGACAAAAGAGGCATCGTATTATAAACTACGTTATCAATAAGAGGGGTATATCTTTTAAGCAACTCTGCACAAGCGTCGTCATCGCCTGATTTCACAGCCGACAAAAGCTCGGGCGTACTGTAATTTTCGTAATTGATCATAAAACAAGACTGTTTAACACTCCACCAAGTCGATTATATCACAATTTCTTCGTTTGTCAACATTATATATATATTTTCTTAATCATTTTGTAATTAATACAGTCATTTCCCACAAAATTCCGTCAAAATATGAGATTCATATCTCCGGAAAGAAGAGCGATAGCTCCCTTATAAATAACCTCAGGCTTTTCGTTGAAATTAGCTCTGATGGCGTCAGCTCGTTCTTTTGAATCGACCTTCACAGTTATCGTACACACATCGCGCTTTTTCTCTTTTATACCGCAAGTCACAAGATAACCACCGCCTTCATCGGCGGGGATATCCTCACAATGATACACGACCTCCGCACCGCGTTCCTTGAACGAAATAAGTTTAAGAGCGCTTTTCAGACTTCTGTCCCTTATGTCGGCAAAAATATCACCGGAAAGATGCTCAGCAACACTGATCCCCTTCGGAGTTATGTAATAAGTGTCAAGCTTACCTTCGCCGCCCTTGATCTCTTCAATGTGTTCATCGTCGAGGAGTTCGGAAAAGCAAGTCGCAAAATCGAAATACCCAACGTATCCATCATAAAGTGCAATGTCGTTTATCGTATTATAATCGAGAGGTCGATTGATATTTTTCAAAAGATACAGAATGAACACCTTTACATAGTTCTTATCCTTAACGGGCGATCTCATCCGGCGCCTCCTTTTTTAAGATAAATTAAAAATCGAAGGGGCGAAAGAACGCAAGCGTTCCTTCACCCCCGAACATTTGTGATTATAGATTACTGAGCAGCAGTGGTATCGAAGAGAGCCTTCCATGCCATGTAGTTTTCCATCTTAACGCGGCTCATAATGCTGAGTCCGTAGTAATCGGCGCCAAAGCCGGATACGACATCAGTATTGATGATGTATGCATTCTGGTTGTAAACGATAGGCATTACGGGCATATCGGTAGAGAGAAGAGCTTCTGCTTCGTGGAGAGCAGCGGATCTCTTCACAGAATCGGTCTCAGCGTATGCCGCTTCAATAAGAGCGTCGTATGCGGAGCTCGTATATCCGGTTATATGGCCGACGGTAGTGTAATCGGAGCTGTCGGTAGCAAACTTAATACCGTTACCGGAGAATTCGGTAGCGAAAGGAGCAAGTGCAGAGAACGCTTCCTCAGAGAGCATCTGATAGTCGATAGCAAGAACGTCCCAGCCAAGGCTTTCAGCTCTGTCTACGCTGTAGAGCATCTGGAAGTTATCGTTATAGATACCGGAGTCTTCGATATTTGCCTGAGCCTTGGTACCGGTAGCCTTTGCATTAAAGCCAAGCTCGCACCATACACTGGCAACATATTCTGCGATAGCAGCGTTAACAGGGTCGTTTGAGTAGTAGCTGATCTTTATATCGCCGCCGCTCACGCCTGCTTCCTTAAGGAGTGCCTTAGCAGCATCAAGATCTGCAGTAGTTTTGATGGTGCCTGCAACATTTTCTCTCCAAGATGTTCCAACCTCACCGTCGGTTACGCCGTAAGGAATAAGACCGGTAGCCGCCTTTGCGAATACAGCAATATTGTTAGCAATGTATTCACGGTCGATAGCCATAGAGAGTGCCTGACGTACTCTTGCGTCCTGGAAGAGAGGATTGTTGAGGTTGAAATAGTAAGCATGCGTTGACATAAGATCAGTGGTGGTTACGTAATCACCGTACTGTTCCTTATAGGTCTTACGCTGATCGAGAGGAAGCTCGTTGAGATAGAAGAGCTTCTTGTTATTGAAGTTCTTAAGCTGAGCGGAAAGGCTCTGAGAATAGTCGGTTTCAATTCTGTAGGGAATTACATACTTATCAAGCTTTTCATTCTTTTCGGAGTCAAGGAAGTAATAGTTAGAGCGTTCGAGACGAAGGACGCCGCCGTATGTAACAGCCTTAACTACGAACGGACCGCTTGTAACCATCGTAGCAGGCTTCTTAGCCCAGTCGGTAGACTTGGATACGATGTCCTCACGGAGAGGAACGAGAGCGGGGCTCGAAAGATTGCGGAGGAACTGATCGTAATCGATGGAGCGTTCGAATTCAACTTCAACTACGAGAGTCTCGGGTGCAGTAAGTCCAAGGTCGTCGATGGTCATATCACCGGACTTAACGGCACGCGCATTCTTAATGTCGTAAAGCAGTACAGCAGCTTCGGAGTCGAAATCAACGTCGAGGATGCGCTTCCAGGAGTATACAACGTCACTTGCGGTAACCGCACGGCCATCACTCCACTTGGTATCCTTGAGCTTGATCTGCATCTTATATTCGCCGTATCTGTTACCGTCGGTGATCGTATAGGAATCGATCAGGGAAAGCTTAAGCTTACCGTTCTCATCGATATCGGTAAGACTTTCGAACAGGAGGCTGAGTATCTTTGCGTTTGAATCGTTAAGATACGCGCGCTGAGGATCGAAGTCGTACATTTCTGTACCGAGATACATAGGGATGATAGCTCCCTTGTCATAATCGCCGGTAGCTTCGTCCTTTTCGAGGGTTGTACAACCCGAGAGTGCTGTGAGAAGCATAACGGTGCACAGAATAAGTGACAATGCTCTTTTCATGGTTCGGAAATTCCTCCTTTATGCAGTGGGCATAAATAATCATATAGCTCGCCGCCCATATTTCAAACTTCTATAAGAACGCTGAAACGGACGGGCGCACAATGCTTAACATATTATATCACTAAAATTCAATATAATCAATCAATTCTTTGCGTATATTTTATAGTTTCAGTTATTTGCACAACAAGCAACTTCTTTTTTGTGCATTTCTCACAATTCGATATCGATTTTATGAACATCCGGTGAATAACAAATTTATCTACGTATATTATATCATTCCGCCGGAGATAATAAAAATCGAATTATAAACACTTTGTAAACTTTTTGCGAGTATTGTTATGAAGCACACTTATTATACGGTGCCACGCACCGACCTTGCTTACGAAGCCGTAGCCACACACGAAAAAAACGACGGCATACTTTTCAGCGAAAGATCCCACGGCAGATTCAACGTATCCTCGATGTCTATCATTTCCGAAGAAGCAGAAAAGAAAACGGGAAAACCACGCGGAAGCTATCACACGGTATTCGCAGGACAAACGCAAAATCTCACCGACGACGAACGCGAAGCTCTCAAAGATCTCATAGCATCACTTCTTAGCGAAGCTTCCGGAATAAACATCAACGGCAACAGTACGCTCCTGATCGCAGGTCTCGGCAACAGATCTCTTACAGCTGACGCCGTCGGACCGCTTGTCGTTGATAAGGTGACCGTGACCCGCGAGCTGAAATACAGTAACGGTGAGCTTTTCCGAAAACTTGAATGCGCTTGCATTTCTGCTGTCGCTCCCGGCACGGCTGCACAAACCGGAATTGAAGCTGCCGACATTATCGCCGGTGCTGTAAGGACAGTTTCGCCCGATGCTGTGATCGTTGTGGATGCGCTTGCTGCCCGATCGTGCTCAAGACTTGCAACAACTCTGCAAATATCGGACACGGGGATAGCTCCGGGGTCCGGCATCGGCAACACGCGCACACCCATAACAAAAGAGACGATCGGTGTACCTATAATATCTTTAGGTATTCCAACCGTTGTAGATTCATCTTCCCTCGTTTACGACATACTTGAATCAAGCGGTATCACACATCAAAACGTGGATCCGGACCTTTCCCGTGTGCTCAATAATTCTCGTTCCTTTTACGTTTCCCCCAAGGATATAGATGTAACCGTGGAGGATGTTTCGAGTCTCATAGCCGCTGCTATCGACCGTCTCGCAGGATTTTGACAGACGTATACTTCCCTTTCGATTTGCATAGAATGATGTCAAAGGACTTAAATTAAAATAGGAGAAACAAAAATAATGGACAACATTTCAAGCAGCCACGTTACCTTGCAATTACCCGTTCCGTCTCTTCCCACGGCAGCAGAAACGAACAGCGCCGAAAACAATAGTACTCATAAGCCAGTCCTCCGCTACGGAACAGAAGGCAGAATTCACGAGAAAATCACCAAATCATCTAAAGCTTTGAGTATAGTCTTTTTCTCACTTTTAGCTTTTTTCTCCTTAACTGCACTCGTATTTGACATTGTCGCAGTTATTAATTGTTTCGTACCGGAGCGCACACTCTCACTGATCCTTTACGGCACCGACAGCAACGTAGAGTCCGACAGTAATGCAAACGTATTCACCCCCAACATACTATTTGATCTTTTGAACGGCACATCCAAGCCATCGTTGCCGGACACCATGCTTCCGGAAGAAAGCGAAAGCTATCCAACGGAGGATACATATCCGATAAAATCCACAGACATTTCTTCAAAAAACGTTTTTGGTCTCGAAGCGAGCAATGAAACGGCATACGATATAGATCTAATTTCATATCTCGAAAATGAATATCCGATCTCACCGCTCGACGAGCTTCACGCCGTCTACGGCGAAGAAGCACCGACCGTTCTGATTCTTCACACGCACGGAACTGAGGCATACGCCGAAGACGATGGCGAATATTATTCCATTATAGACAACTGCCGCAGCACAGACACAACAAAAAACGTAGTAGCGATCGGTGCCGTTATGGCAGACTATTTCAATCAAAACGGCATCGTTACTATACACTCAAGAGAAATGTTTGACGCAGAATCATACGTAAACGCTTATGACTATGCAAATGAAGCCATAAAAGAGTATGTTGCTATATATCCCTCTATCAAATATGTGTTTGACGTACATAGAGATTCCCTCATCACCGATGACATGACTAAGCTGCGTCCCGTCACCTTTGTTGATTCCGTACCAACCGCGCAATATATGTGCGTTATCGGGACGGACGAAAACGCAGGCAGACACGTTAACTGGGAAAGAAATTTGACATTTGCCTGTCACTTGCAATCAAGACTTTGGGAACGTTCCTCTTCTCTGACGCGACGGATGTCCATTCGCTCTGCATCCTACAATCAGCGCCACGCTGACGGTTCACTTCTGCTTGAGATAGGCTCGTGCGGCAACACGCTTGAAGAGGCAAAAGCCTGCGCTCTTTTAGTGGCCGAAGAGATCACGTCACTCATAAAAGGCGAATAGACAATTGCAAAAAGCACGAGCTATATAACTCGTGCTTTTATTGCTGATATTATATTATCTCATAACTAAAATTAGTCAACGAGCTTAATGAGCGCCATTTCAGCTGCATCTCCGCGTCTCGGTCCGAGCTTATAAATCTGAGTGTATCCACCGGTTCTGTTTTCGTACTTAGGTGCGATTTCAGAGAAAAGTTTAGATACAACGTCTTCCTTGGTTATATAAGCGAGAGCTGCGCGGCGGCTGGCGAGAGTGTTGGTCTTACCGAGCGTGATCATCTTTTCTGCAAGCGCGCGAACTTCCTTCGCACGGGTGAGAGTGGTTTCTATAGATCCGTTTTCGAGAAGATATGTCACCATGCCTCTGAGCATTGCTTGTCTGTGCGCGGTAGGTCTGCCAAGCTTTCTGGTTCCGGGCATTTCAAGTTACCTCCTGTCGTTTGTGTGTTTCGTCTTATTCGTCTTCCTTCTTAAGTTCAAGACCTAAGGATTGGAGCTTCTGTCTTACTTCATCAAGCGATTTCTTACCGAGATTACGTACCTTGATCATATCCTCTTCAGTCTTGCTGATGAGATCCTGAACGGTATCGATGCCCGCACGCTTCAAGCAGTTGAAGCTTCTTACGGACAAGTCAAGGTCCTCAATGGTCATCTCAAGGATCTGTTCCTTCAACGTTTCCTCACGTTCAACCATAATCTCTGTTTTCTTCGCTTCATCAGAAAGATTAACGAAGAGGTTGAGATGCTCGTTGAGTATCTTGGCTCCGAGAGAAACCGCTTCTCTTGCCGAGATAGTGCCGTTTGTAAGAACATCGATAGTAAGCTTATCGTAGTCAGTAATGTTTCCTACGCGGGTATTTTCAACCGTGTAGTTAACGTTGTAAACGGGCGTGTAGATCGAATCAGTGTAAATGAGTCCGATGGGAGCAGACGTTCCGCTTGCAAGCTGAACTGCGTGGTTCTGCTTGTTCTTTTCCTGAGATACATATCCGCGACCGTAGTCGAAGGTAATCTCCATATAGAAACGAGTATTCTCAGAAACGGTACAAATGTGAAGATCGGGATTGAGGATCTCAATGTCCACGTCCTGCTTGATATCACCTGCCGTAACGTCGCATGCGCCTGTTACGTCGATAATGCAGGTTTTAGGACCTACGGAATGTAGCTTAGCTACGATTCCCTTTACGTTGAGAACTATCTCAGTTACGTCTTCTCTTACACCGTTAATGGTAGATATCTCGTGGAGAACGCCGTCGATCTTGATGGAAGATACAGCGTATCCGGGAAGACTGGACAGAAGAACTCTGCGCAGAGAGTTACCAAGGGTAACGCCATATCCGCGCTCAAGCGGTTCAACTATAAAGCGACCGCTTGTGCCGTCTTCATTGATATTTTCGATCATTATATTCGGCTTTTCTATTTCGATCATTTAATAACCCTCCATATTTCAATCTATGCATATCTTTTGCATCTTTTAGCGCCCCAGGCGCCGACGGGATTATACATCAATTGATATTTACTGCGCCACACCCCAATATTTAACAGTGGTATATACACGCAGTAATATCGGAGTATGTTATTATTTGGAATAGAGCTCGACGATGAGCTGCTCGTTGAAATCAAAGTCGATGTCTTCGCGTGCAGGAATGTTGAGAACCTTAGCGGAAACATTAGCCTTGTCAACTTCAAGCCACTTGGGCGTTACAGCGGACTGCATACGCTCGATGAGTTCCTTGATCTTCGCGGAATCACGGCTGGATTCCTTTACGGTGATCACGTCGCCGGGCTTAACGAGCATGGACGGAATGTTAACTTTCTTACCGTTGAGACGGAAATGAGCGTGAAGCACGAGCTGACGAGCTTCCTTACGGCTGTTAGCCATACCCATTCTGTAAACAACGTTATCAAGACGGGTCTCAAGGATAGAGAGAAGGTTTTCACCGGTGATGCCTGCCTTCTTTTCTGCCTTTTCGTAATACATCTTGAACTGCTTTTCCTGAACGCCGTAGTAGCGTCTTGCGGTCTGCTTTTCACGGAGCTGACGTCCGTATTCCTCTACCTTCTTGCGGGAAGTACCGTGCTGACCGGGAGCGCCTTCTCTTCTGAGCATAGCGCACTTATCGGAAAGGCAACGATCGCCCTTAAGGAAGAGCTTTTTGCCTTCTCTGCGGCAAAGGCGGCACGAGGGTCCTGTATATCTTGCCATGTGATTTTTACCTCCTGTGATAATTAAACGCGTCTGCGCTTAGGCGGTCTGCAGCCGTTATGAGGAATCGGGGTCACGTCCTTGATAAGGGTGATCTGGAGTCCTGCTGCTGCGAGGGAGCGAATAGCGGCTTCACGTCCGGATCCGGGACCGCGAACGTATACTTCAACAGTGCGGAGGCCGTGGTCCATTGCAATCTTTGCTGCATGTTCTGCCGCCATCTGTGCTGCGAAGGGGGTGGACTTTCTGGAGCCCTTGAAGCCGAGCTCACCAGCGGATGCCCATGCGATGGTATTACCCTGAAGGTCAGTCAGCGTTACGATAGTGTTGTTGAAGGTGGAGCTGATATGAGCAGCACCGGACTCGATATTCTTACGTTCGCGGCGCTTCTTGATCACCTTTTTGGTTGTCTTAGCCATTTCGTTTACTCCTTTACCTTACTTCTTCTTGTTAGCGATGGTCTTAGCGGGACCCTTACGAGTTCTCGCATTCGTCTTTGTGCGCTGTCCTCTTACAGGAAGACCTTTTCTGTGTCTGATACCGCGATAGCAGTTAATCTCAACGAGACGCTTGATGTTAAGAGCTACGTCACGGCGGAGGTCACCCTCAACAGTGTAGTTCTCTTCGATAACGTCACGGAGCTTTGCGATTTCGTCCTCAGTGAGGTCCTTCGCACGTGTATCGGGATTAATTCCCGTAGTTTCACAAATCTTTGTTGCGCTTGTCTGGCCTATACCGTAAATATAGGTAAGAGCGATCTCTATGCGCTTATTGTTGGGGATGTCAACACCAGCTATACGAGCCATTTAGTTTTTCACCTCTCTTGTTTCTTGAGCGTCAGCCCTGTCTCTGCTTGTGCTTAGGATTCTCGCAGATGACCATTATACGCCCTTTTCTTCTGATGATCTTGCACTTTTCGCACATCTTCTTAACGGAAGGTCTTACTTTCATTTTATTTGACCATACCTTTCTTTGTTGGATTTGGAACGGTTGAATCCGATTGGGATCAACTCGGGTTTGAAGCGGGCATTCTCGGATCCCTCCGAGATATTTCAAGCCGCGTTCCTTTGATTATTTAGAGCGCCAGGTGATACGTCCCTTGGTAAGGTCGTACACGGAAACCTCAACGGTAACCTTGTCACCGGGCAGTATACGGATATAATTCATTCTGAGTTTTCCGGAGATCTTCGCTGTAACGATATGATCGTTAGGAAGCTTAACCTTGAACGTCGTGTTAGGAAGCGCCTCGGTCACGACACCTTCAAACTCGATTACATCATCTTTAGGCATCTTTTCCCTCCTTATAGCTTTTCGGATCAGCACTGTTTTCTATTCTCATCCGTCTGATTTGATTTATCAATTTTCTGATCTTTCCGTCCGTTATCTCGCCGCTTCTTATCATCTCTGAGGTTCCCTCAATAGTGCCTATCAAGGTTATATGAGACAACCGTTTGCGTTTAGGGCAAGCGAGCCTGCGCTTCTTTCCATCTGTCACAAGGACGAACCCATCGCTTTCACTGCCGAGTATCAAAAACACTCTTTCAGCGTAGCGACCGTTATCTGATGTAGCAAAGGTACCAGTAAGCGAACAGGTCGTATCCGGCGTATAAATGACGGCTTGCGGTTTTTTTCTGCGTTTCAATGGCTCACACCTTCGTCAGAAGCTCAGGACCATGATCCGTGATAGCAACCGTATGCTCGTAATGAGCGGAAAGCTTTCCGTCGCGTGTTTTAACCGTCCATCCGTCAGGAAGTTCGATAACATCACCCGTACCCATATTTACCATAGGCTCGATGGCGATCGTCATTCCTTTAACAAGACGAAAACCGCGTCCTGACATACCGAAATTCGGTATCTCCGGATCTTCGTGTAGGTCTGCACCGACTCCGTGTCCAACATATCGTCTTACGACACTATAGCCGTTTGCTTTGCAGTGAGATTCGACTGCGTGACCGATGTCTCCGACACGGGCACCGTCAACGATCGCTGCGACCGCACGGTAAAAACTTTCTTCAGTCACATCGATAAGGCGCTGTGCTTCGGCTGATATTTTGCCGACAGCAAATGTTCTTGCGCTGTCACCGTTATAGCCGCGGTAATTTGCACCAACGTCGATCTTAACGATGTCTCCTTCGACAAGCACTCTCTTTTCAGAGGGGATGCCGTGGATGACCTCGTCGTTAACGCTGACACAAGCAGATGCCGGAAAGCCACCGTAACCAAGAAAAGTCGGATACGCACCGCATTTTTCGATGTGTTTTCTGATAATTCGGTCAATCTCCGCTGTCGTGATGCCGGGCTTAATTATCTCACCTGCGGCAAGCAAAGCCTCGCCGGTGATCCTCCCGGCATCGCGCATAAGCGTGAGCTGACTATCATTTTTCAGACGAATCATAATTAGTTATCACTGAGGTATTTTTCAACAACCCCAAGTGTAAGTGCTGTAGTATCTTCAAGCTGCTCCTGTCCTTCAACAACAGCAAGGAGTCCCGCCTCCGCATAATAATCGCGGAGGGGTTCGGTTTCTTTATGGTAAGTCTCGAGTCTGTGAGCAACGACAGCAGGCTCGTCGTCGCGACGACACATCAGTTCATCTCCGCAAGCATCGCAGTGGACGTTATCCTTGGTGGGATTATAAAGAGTGTGGTACGTCGCGCCGCAGGACTTGCAGACACGTCTGCCACCCATACGAGCAATGATGCGTTCATCGTCAACTTCGATGTCGATCACCATAGAGATGCCGATTCCGGTTTCATCCAGCGCCTTCGCCTGAGCGATGGTTCTGGGGAAACCGTCGAGGATAAATCCTTCCTTGCAGTCGGGCTGTGCAAGACGGGTGCGAACGATTCCGACGATAACGTCGTCGGGAACGAGAGCGCCGGACTCAACGCAGCTCTTTGCAAGCTTTCCCAGTTCAGATCCGGATGCGATCGCTTCACGAAGGATAGCACCTGTAGAAATGGTGGGGATTTTATATTTTTCTGAGACTATCTCAGCCTGCGTACCTTTACCGGCACCGGGCGCGCCCAGAAAGATAAGTTTTAATGATTTTGTCACGTTATTTGTCATGACTCAAACTCCATCTTATTCAAGGAAGCCCTTGTATCCACGCATGGACATCTGAGCTTCGATCTCTCTTGCAGTTTCGAGAGCAACACCGACTACGATGAGAACGGAGGTACCACCGAATGCAATTCCGGATATCGCATTGTCGGAAATGATATTCGCGACGATGGGAAGTATAGCTACTACGGAAAGGAAGAGCGCACCGATGAGGGTGATCTTAGAGAGAACCTTGGATATATAATCCGCGGTAGGTTTTCCGGGGCGGAATCCGGGAACTGCGCCGCCGTTCATCTTCAGATTGTTGGATACTTCGATGGGATTAAAAGAAATCGTTACGTAGAAATATGAGAAAGCAATGATGAATACGAACAGGATAAGCGGGTAGAACCAGGAACCTGCGGAAAGGAAGTTCACTGTCTTGTCCCAGAAGGAGCCGTCCTTGGGAGTGAAAATGAGTGCGAGTGTGGAGGGGATAGCAAGAATGGAGTTAGCGAAAATAACGGGCATAACGCCGGACATATTCAGCTTGAGCGGGAGATTTGTGCTCTGACCGCCGTACATTTTGCGTCCAACCACCTTCTTAGCATACATTACGGGAATTCTGCGTTCGGATTCGGTAACGAATACTACGAAGTAAACCATAACTACTGCAACGATTACAACTACAACGGGAACGATGTAGCCGGCTACGGTTCCTTTCTTGAAGGAATCGATTATCGTCGTAACGGAGTTTGCGCCGCCGGAGATGATATTTGCGAAAAGAATAATGGAGATACCGTTACCAATACCGTGTTCATTGATCTTCTCACCAAGCCACATAACCAGGGACGAACCTGCGCAGTAGCAAGCGATGATGATGATAGCAGCGAAAACGCCGTCATTAACGAGCATTCCCTGATTTTTCATCAGCATGTAGTAGCCGTAGCTCGTGATAAGAGCGAGGCCAACTGTGACATAACGTGTGATCTGAGTGATCTTCTTCTTGCCTTCGGGACCTTCCTTAGACATTCTTTCGAGTGCAGGAATGGCAACGGTAAGAAGCTGCATTACGATGGAGGATGTGATATACGGCGAGATACCGAGTGCAAACAAGGTTGCGCTCGAGAATGCGTTACCGGAGAGTATATCAAGATACTGGAATATCGATCCTTCAGTCGCAAACATATAATAGCTGAGAATATCCGCATTTACGAAGGGTACGGGGATCGCCGCGCCGATTCGGAAAAGCAGGATTATAAACAGCGTGAAGAGGATCTTCTTGCGAAGATCGGGTAATTTGAATGCATTAAGCATCGGCTGAAACCAGCTTTTCATTTCAAAGTACCTCGGTCTTTCCGCCTGCTGCTTCGATCTTCTCCTTAGCAGTTGCGGAGAATACCGTAGCTACAACGGTGAGCTTCTTGGTGAGCTCGCCGGTACCAAGCACCTTAAGACCGTCGTACGCCTTGCGTACGATTCTTGCCTCTAAGAGAGCGTTCATATCAACGGTAGCGCCGTCTTCGAAGCAGTTGAGATCAGCAACATTTACGATAGCGTATTCAGTGCCGAATCTGTTGTAGAAACCTCTCTTGGGGAGCTTTCTGTATAACGGGAGCTGTCCGCCCTCAAAACCGGGTCTTACGCCACCACCGGAACGAGCATTCTGTCCCTTGTGACCCTTACCTGCGGTTTTTCCGTTTCCGGAGCCGGGGCCTCTGCCTTTACGATATGCCTTGCGAGCAGAGCCTTCTGCCGGTGAAAGTTCATAAAGCTTCATGGTTCTTCCTCCTTACAAGTTATTATGCGTTATTTAACGCTTACGCCTTTTCCACCTTAACGAGGTGGGAAAGAACCTTGACTTTGCCCTTTGCAGCGGCGTCGTCGTCAAGAATTATGCTGTCACCGATTTTGCGGAAACCGAGGGAAGCAGCGGTTGCGCGCTGATTAGGTTTCGTGCAAATAAGGCTTCTTACGAGTGTGATCTTAATCTTTTCCATCGCGTCCTCCTTAACCCTTAAGGGCATCGACTGCGATGCCGCGACTCTTGGCAACTTCCTCAGCAGTTCTGAGGGACTTGAGTGCCTCAAAAGTAGCCTTAACTACGTTGGTGGGGTTGTTGCTGCGCAGACACTTTGCTCTGATGTTCTTGATACCTGCAAGTTCGAGAACGGCTCTTACCGTCTTACCTGCGATAATACCGGTACCGGGAGCGGCGGGCTTGAGAAGCACTCTGCCAGCACCAAACTCACCGAGAACCTCGTGAGGTATCGTAGTATCCTTGAGGGATACGGTGATCATATTCTTCTTAGCGTCCTCAACTGCCTTGCGGATCGCTTCGGGAACTTCTGCTGCTTTTCCGAGACCGTAGCCTACGTGACCTTCGCCGTCGCCAACAACCATGATAGCTGCAAATCTGGCAACACGACCACCCTTAACGGTCTTGGAAACACGGTTGAGAGCAACGAGGTTTTCCTGAAGTTCTACACCCGCTGCATTAAATTTTTCTGCCATGTTTTTCTCCTTAAATGATTTGAAAACTGAATTTCAAACAGTGTACAAACCGGACTCTTAGAACTTCAGGCCGCCTTCGCGAGCGCCTTCAGCAAGTTCCGATACACGTCCGTGATAGAGGTAGCCGCCACGATCGAATACAACAGTATCGATTCCGCGACCGAGAGCTCTTTCAGCAACTGCGAGACCAACCTTCTTGGCTGCTTCCTTGTTGCTTCCGATGCCCTCAAAGGACTTTTCCTGTGTGTTTGCAGATACGAGAGTTACGCCGTTAACGTCGTCAATGATCTGCGCAGAAATGTGTCTGTTGGAACGGTATACGCACAGACGGGGGCACTCGGGAGTGCCGCTGATTTTAGCTCTAACGCGAGCATGTCTCTTAAGACGTGCTGCATTCTTGTCTTTCTTGTTAACCATACTA
Organism: uncultured Lachnospiraceae bacterium; assembly: GCA_964464905.1. GTDB lineage: Bacteria > Bacillota > Clostridia > Oscillospirales > CAG-272 > DTU064. The sequence continues at coordinate 2,903 of CAYXHC010000022.1, read as the reverse complement.
TTCCGCTCCTCCTATTACTTACCGGTCTTACCGGCCTTGCGACGGATCTTTTCGCCTTCGTACTTAACGCCCTTGCCGTGATAGGGTTCCGGAGGACGGGTACCGCGGATCTCCGCTGCAACCTGACCGACTCTCTGCTTGTCGATACCCTTAACGATAATAGTGTTCGCATTGGGTACTTCGAAAGTCATGTTTGCTTCGGGCTCCATCTTGATATCGTGAGAATATCCGAGATTGAGCACGAGAGTTTTGCCGTTGAGTGCGGCTCTGTAACCGGTACCTACGATTTCGAGCTTCTTCTCATATCCCTTTTCAACGCCTTCTACCATGTTAGCGAGAAGGGTACGGGTGAGACCGTGGAGAGATCTGTCCGTCTTTTCATCGGAGGGACGGGTAACGGTGATGATGTTGCCATCCTGCTTTATCTCCATTCTGGAGGAAAGCTTCTGGGTAAGTGTTCCCTTAGGGCCCTTAACGGTTACGAGGTTACCGGCTTCAACCTTAACCTCAACACCTGCAGGAACTACGATTTCTTTTCTGCCTATTCTCGACATGTTCGTACCTCCCGATTACCAAACGAAAGCGAGTACTTCGCCGCCGATGTGAGCTGCGCGTGCCTGCTTGTCTGTCATGATGCCCTTAGATGTGGAAACGATTGCGATTCCGAGACCGTTCATAACTCTCGGCATATCTTCACAGCCGGAGTAGATACGAAGACCGGGCTTGGAAACTCTGCGGAGACCGCGGAGAACTCTTTCCTTGCCGTTTTCGTACTTAAGAGCGATACGGATGATGCCCTGCTTGCCGTCCTCGATGATCTGATAGCTCTTGATGTAGCCTTCGTTGAGGAGAATTTCGGCGATGGACTTCTTGAGATTGGATGCCGGAACGTCAACGGTTGCGTGCTTTGCGTTGTTGGCGTTTCTGATGCGTGTAAGCATATCGGCGATTACGTCTGACATTTGCATTGTTTTCTTAAACTCCTTTGCAAGTTAAAATTTGTCTTGCTGCCGCATTCCCTGCGGCTGCCTGTCCGCGGTCAAACACCGCCTAAGCGGTGTTTCCTGCCGGTCAGTTGGGTTTTATTCGGTATTAAATTACCAGGATGCCTTTTTTACGCCCGGGATCTCGCCCTTGTATGCGAGTTCACGGAAGCAGATACGGCAGATACCGTACTTGCGCAGATAAGCGTGGGGGCGTCCGCAGATCTTGCAGCGATTATATCTACGGGTAGAGAACTTCGCCGGTTTCTGCTGTTTCAGGATCATAGCTGTTTTTGCCATCTTCTGTTTTCCCCTTTAATTAGTTTTTCTGGAAGGGAGCGCCCATGAGAGTGAGCAACTCTTTTGCTTCCTCGTCGGTATTCGCAGTCGTTACGAAAGCGATGTCCATACCGCGGATCTTATCGATCTTATCGTATTCGATTTCAGGGAAGATAAGCTGTTCCTTAATGCCGAGCGCGTAGTTGCCGCGACCGTCAAATCCGTTAGGATTTATTCCCTGGAAGTCTCTAACTCTGGGAAGAGCGAAATTGAAGAGTTTATCGATAAACTCATACATTGTATCGCCGCGAAGAGTTACCTTAACGCCGATCTTCATGCCCTCACGGAGCTTGAAGTTAGCAACGGACTTCTTTGCAGTAGTCGCGATTGCCTTCTGTCCGGTGATCTGTGAGAGTTCTGCGATTACGTTATCGATTACTTTTGTATTATCTTTAGCATCGCCGCAGCCTACGTTTACGACTACCTTTTCGAGCTTAGGGATCTGCATCGGGCTCTTATACTCGAATTTCTTCATGAGAGCCGGTGCGATTTCTTCTTTATAAGTTACTTTTAATCTTGCAGTTGCCATTTACCTTGCCTCCGATCAAAGCTCTTCGCCGCACTTAGCGCAGACGCGAACTTTTACCTGTTTGCCGTCTTTGCCTTCGGTAAACTGATGCTTGATTCTGACGCCCTTTTCACACTTAGGGCACCAGAGCTGTACCTTGGACGCATAGATAGCGCCTTCTACGTCGATGATACCACCTGTATCACCCTGTCTTCTCGGCTTTGTGTGCTTGTGTACGATGTGAACACCGGACACAATAACCTTGCCTTCCTTAGGGGAAACAGCCGTTACCTTGCCGCGCTTGCCCTTGTCGTTACCGGAGATGACTACTACGGTATCATCGGTCTTAATATTAAGTTTCTTATTCATTACCGAATTCCTCCGTTAAAGTACTTCGGGAGCGAGAGAAAGGATCTTGAGATAGTCCTTCTCGCGAAGCTCACGAGCTACAGGTCCAAATATACGTGTTCCTCTGGGGTTCTTATCGTCTCTGATGATGACTGCTGCGTTCTCGTCAAATCTGATCGAGGAGCCGTCAGCTCTCTTAAGTCCGTGTACAGTTCTTACTACGACAGCCGTAACGACTTCGCCCTTCTTAACCATACCGCCGGGAGCAGCCTTCTTAACGGTGCAGATAATTACGTCACCAATGTTGGCGTAGCGTCTGCCGGTACCGCCGAGAACACGGATGCACATAAGCTCTTTGGCGCCGGTATTATCGGCAACCTTCAAATATGACTCTTGCTGAATCATTCTTCGTGTCCTCCTTATTTAGCCTTTTCTATGATTTCGACAACGCGCCATCTCTTCGTCTTGGAAAGAGGTCTTGTCTCCATCACTGTTACCTTGTCACCGATGCCGCAGATGTTATTTTCATCGTGAGCATGGATCTTCGAGGTACGCTTGATTATCTTTCCGTAAAGCGGGTGTCTTACGTTATCCTTGATAGCGATGACAACGGTCTTGTCCATCTTATCGGATACTACGATACCCGTACGGGTTTTGCGCATATTGCGTTCTTCACTCATGACACGTCCTCCTTATGCTTCCTTCTCGTGAAGTATGGTCATTAC
>CAYXHC010000021.1:0-27618 GCA_964464905.1 uncultured Lachnospiraceae bacterium | reverse complement strand
CCCACGAGGATCACAGCGCCTTTCTTCGGCTTGGTGATCACCTTTTCACGACGGAAGAACCTGCCGCAGAAATAGGTCTGCAGGCGGCTTCCCACGTCGAGAAGCTTGCCGGTCAGCTCGGAAAAATAGATTGGCGACGCGATCGCGATGTTGTCGCACTCCTCAATGTAGGAGTAGAGCTCCTGCATTTCGTCGTTTATGGCGCAGCCGCGATTCTTCCAACAGTACCTGCAGTCGAGGCAGGGGGATATGGAGCATCTGTATGCATCCACGATGCGATATTCACCGCTGAGATCATCGGTGAGTATCTTTATAAGGCTCGCGGTGTCGCCGTTTTTGCGTGGCGAGCCATTAAATATCAGTGTTTTCATTGGTTGCTCCCTATATATAGCATAAGTAAAGACGTGATCGTTTATAAAAGCGTCCTTTTTTTGCTGTCGAGATAGTCCTGCAGGATTATCTCTGCGGAAAGAGTGTCCACCTTTCCCTTGCGGTCCTTACCGCGTGTGTTTGTCATATTCATTATCTGGTGTGCGGCGGAGGTTGTGAGCCTTTCGTCGAAAAGGATAACGGAAAGTCCCGTCAGTTCCTCAAGCATTTTTCCGAAGGCACGGGCCTTTTCGGCGCGGGGGCCCTCGGTGCCGTTCATATTGACGGGCAGACCGAGAACTATCTCGGAGACATCGTTTTTCTTTGCCGCCTCCGCAACGGCTTCCGCCGTTTTTCTCATTCCCGTTGCTTTCACGGTGCCAATGCCGGAAGCAAGAAAGCCGGAAAGGTCGGAGAGTGCAAGTCCCGTTCTGGCGTCGCCGTAGTCAACGCCCAGTATTCGTTTGCGATTCGTCGTTAACATCATTAAAGCTCTATCTTTCGATTTGTGATAAATTCCGCGACCTCGTCCTTAGTGGGGATAGAATCCAGCTTTCCGGGACGGGAGATGGAGAGTGCAGCTGTTGCGTTTGCATACTTGACGGCGCGCATAATATTCTTGCTTCTCGCGTATTCAGCCGCCATAGCGGCGGTGAAGATGTCACCGGAGCCGGCGGTGTCTGCTTTGGTGACGGTGTTTGCCATAACGACGTTATAGTATTTGCCGTCGTAGATGAAGGCACCGCGCTCCCCCATTTTGATAACGTAATACTTTGCCGTTACTATAGACGCAAGACGGATAACGGCGCGCAGGCAGTTTTCCGTGGAGGAAGGAGCGATGCCGGTGTACGTGTGAAGCTCGCTTTCGTTGGGGCAGAATATCTCCGAGGGAAAAAGCTTTGAGAGGGGATAATCGGCTCTTGCCCCCTGAGCGCTGATAACGAGAGGGATATTCTTCTTTGCAGCGAATTCCGATGCGGTGATGGCGATTCGCTCGGGAATGTCAAGCTTCATAAGCGCCACGTCGGGGAGGGAAGTGAAGGCTTCCTCTACGTCGAGAGCAGAGAGAAAAAGATTGGCGCCGGGAAAGTGTAGTGTCTGACGCTCACCGGTGGGAAGCACCGCAACGGAGGAAAGACCCGTTGACGCTCGTCTGTCCATAAACATAAAGCGTGTGTCAACGCCTATTTCGCGGTATATGGAGCGTAATCGCTGTCCGTTGGGGTCGTTGCCTACACGGGCGCACAGTATTGCTTCCGCGCCAAGTGCCGTTGTGGTGACGGCGTACATGGCTCCGGTGCCGCCGGGAACGTAATCGTAGGCGTTACCTACAACTATCTTGCCCGTTTCGGGAAACGAGTCCGTACGGCAGACGAAATCAATATTGGCTTCGCTGATAACGAGTATTCGTGGCTTCATTATTTACACTCCTTTTTTGTATTGTTTGTTATTTCTGCCTTTGCGGCTGTTGTATCAGACGTTTGAATGCTTGGAGAGAAGTTTCTGTCTTTCGTTCCAAAGGCGCTCTGAAAGGTCAACGTAGTAGCTGTGGGGATTTTCAAAGCGCAGTACCTCGTCCCAAAGGGACTGTAGCTGCAGCATACAGTATTCTCTTGCCGCTTCAAGTGGCGGATTGGTGTATACGCATTCGCCGTCCTTGAATATCTGCTTTAAGAGAGGACGCGCGTAATAATTAGTGAGCGTCTTGCGCTTCCAGGTGTAGCTGGGGTCGAAGATCTCAAGAGGCTTTCTGTCGTCGATCTCCTCGTCGGAGAGGGTTATAAGGTCTGCCTCCGCCTTGCCCGTTTCCTTTGAGAAGAGACGGTAAACCTTTTTGAAATGGGGAGTTGTGATCTTGGCAACGTTTTCGCTTATCTTTATCTTGGGGATGATGTTGCCTTCCTTGTCTTCAACGGCAACGAGCTTGTAAACTCCGCCGAAAACGGGAGAGCTTTTCGCTGTGATAAGGCGTTCGCCAACGCCGAAGGCGTCGATTTTTGCGCCCTGACGGATCATATCACGGATGAGATATTCGTCAAGGGAGTTGGAAACTAAGATCTTGCAGTAGTCAAAGCCTGCATCGTCCAGCATTTTGCGCGCTTTTTTGGAAAGGTACGTTATGTCGCCTGAGTCGAGACGGATGGCGCACTTTTTTATGCCACGGGGCAGAAGCACCTCACGGAATGCACGGATAGCGTTGGGAATTCCGCTTTTCAACACGTTATAGGTGTCAACCAGAAGGGTCGCAGATTCGGGATAGATCTCGCAGTACGTGCGGAAGGCTTCGTATTCCGTGTCAAACATCTGAACCCAGGAATGAGCCATAGTGCCCGTGGCGGGTACGCCGAAAAGCTCGTCCGTGATAGTGCAGGCGGTGGCGTTGACACCGCCGATATAAGCGGCTCTTGCACCGAGTATGGCTGCGTCGGCATTGTGAGCGCGGCGGGAGCCGAATTCACTGACGGTTCTGCCATCGGCAGCTCTGACGATACGGGATGCCTTCGTTGCCACGAGAGACTGATGATTTATTGTGAGAAGCAGGTATGTTTCGATAAACTGCGCCTCTGCTGCAGGCGCGCGGACGGTGATGATAGGCTCGTTGGGGAAGATAACGGTGCCCTCGGGCATTGCCCACATATCGCCGGTGAATCGGAAGCTTCTTAAATAATCAAGGAAGCTTTCGTCAAAAATGTTTTTGCCTCGAAGATATTCGATATCCTCCTCGTCGAAATGAAGATCCTTCACGTATTCGATTATCTGCTCAAGACCTGCCGCCACAGCGTAGCCGCCGCCGTCGGGCACGGAACGGAAATAAACGTCGAAATACGAGATCTCGTCGGCTTTGCCGCATTTTAAGTATCCGTTTGCCATTGTGAGCTCGTAGAAGTCGCAGAGCATCGTAAGATTTCTTTTGTTTTCCATTTTGCCAAAGCTCCGATTTGATGAGTTTGTGTCTATATATAATATTATATATTCTTTTTTCCTTTCTTGCAATAAAACTTTCGGAAATATTATGCTGCCGAGCTTATGTAAAAATATCAAGGAATCAAAAAACGATATGAAGATATCACAGCATAAGCATATACGTAACGTTCGGATTAATGCCGCGGGGAGCGTATAGAATATTAAAAAGCACGCTTTTGTTGCTTTGCGGATCTTTGTAAGCTCGCAAAGCTCAAAAGGATGGTCAAAGAGAAAAGAGAAAAGACCCGTTGGGGGTCTTTTCTCTTTTGCGGTTACATACCGCGGTGGTTACATACCACGGTGGTTACATACCACGGTGGTTATATACCACTTGCACCCTTCGGCACAAGGGCAATAATAAGCACGATGACGGCAACGGCGATGAGTATGGCGATAACGATGCCCACCACGCCTCCGTTTTTATCCATGGCGCCAAGGACTTCGCCCTCGTCCTCACCGTCCATATCGTCCTTGATGTCTTCGAGTATCTCGGTGCCCTTGCCGCTCTCATCGTTATCGAGAATGCTTGAGTGGGCAGTGTCCCCTTCGGTGACATTATCCGTAGCTGTGTCACGTGTCACTTTATCCTCGGTGAAGATATCCTCCACGTCATCTCTGATGCCGTCTCCGTCGGTAACGGAGCCGGTGGCATCATTTCCGCCGGTTCTGTATCTGTCTGTTGTGTTGCCGGTGTAGTTATTCGTAGTGTCAGCACCGTCGTTTGCAGCGATGCCTCCGCCGTTTGCCGCAGGGGTATTATTGTTACCGTTTATACCGCTGCCAACGGAAGAGTTTTCGCGTCTTCCGTTATAAGAGATCCATCCGTCGTCGGGTGTTCTGTCGGCAGCAAAAACCGACACTGCAAGCGACAGCGCCATGATGGCGATAATAGCTATCGTGACCGTGCGCGTTCTGTTTTTCTTCTGCATAACGAACCCTCGTATACGAGTCCTTTCGTTCTTTTTGTATCAAGCGTTTCACTGAAAAACGGTTGATACAAGGTTAGTTTTCAACGCTGTGGGCAATTTGATACGAGCCAATATTTACCCTCGCGAATGGTCGGTTGTTGACCGGCAAAAATATATATGATATAATCATATATTAGATGTGTAGTCCGGAAAAAGCTTGACATAACCGTGTTTTTGGGAAGAACGGCGTGGGAGAATCGTGTATGAAGGTGCTTCATTTAATATCGGGCGGCGACAGCGGCGGTGCTAAAACGAGTCTTTTTACGCTTCTTTCGGCTCTCAACCCATCCGTCAAAGTTCGCGTAGGCTGTCTTATTGAAGGCGACTTTTATCGCGATCTGCCCTCGCTCAGCGTGGATTACGTCCTTTTCCCGCAGAAAAGCCGTTTTGATCTTTCCGTTATAAAGGATATTGCGGATATGATCAAAACCGACGGCTTCGATATCCTGCACGTTCACGGAGCACGGGCGAATTTTGTCGCGTCTTTTGTGAAAAGGCACGTACGGGTGCCTGTCGTTACGACCATACACAGTGATTATCTTCTGGATTTTGAAGCACCGCTGAAAAAACTCGTTTTCACGGGGCTTAACGTGTACGCGCTCGGGCAGATACCGTATTATATCGCGGTTTCCGATGCGTTCCGTCAAATGATGATAAAGCGCGGATTTATGCCGAATTCCGTCTATACTGCTTATAACGGTATCGATCTTTCGCGGTTGCCGAAAAAAACTCAGCCAAAGGAAGATTTTTGCCGCCATTACGGTTTTTCATACGATCCCGATAAAGTATACGTTGGTATAGCGGCGCGGCTTGATCGCGTCAAAGGTGTTGACGTTTTCATAAAAGCTGCCAAAAGAGTGCTGAAAACGCAAAAAAACGTCGTATTCCTCGTTGCGGGAGATGGTGCGGAAAGAGAAGGGCTGGAGAGTCTTGCGGAAGGAAACGATAGGATAAGATTCCTCGGTCATGTACGCGATGTATATTCATTTTACGATCTTATTGATATAAACGCCGTTACGTCGCGGTCTGAGAGCTTCCCCTATTCAATGCTTGAGGGCGCCGCTCTCGGAAAACCCGCCGTTGCCTCCGACGTGGGAGGAATACCTTCCCTGATAAGGGACGGGGAATGCGGATATCTTTTTCCCTCCGAGGACGTTTCCGCCCTTGCTGAGAAGATATCGGCGCTTGTAAAGGATAAAGACCTGCGTCAGCGTATGGGCACGGCGCTGAAGGTGCGTGTGGAGGCGGAGTTTTCCGCCGAAGCCTTTGCGGCGCGGCACGTGCAGATCTACGAAAAGATACTTGCTGACCACAGAGACAGAAATGAAAACGGCAAGCGTTACGACTATATTTTCTCCGGCTACTACGGATTTGATAACAGCGGTGACGATGCGGTGCTGAAGTCTCTTTGCGACGGTATAAAGTCGATGGACGAGGACGCGAGAATAGCGGTGCTTGGAAGGCAGCCTCAAAAATTGAGAGAGAAATACGGTGTGGATGTCATCCATCGGTCGAGTCCAGTTGCGGTGCGGCGCGGTCTTAAGAGCTCGCGAGTGCTTCTTTTCGGCGGCGGTTCGCTTTTGCAGGATGAGACCAGCGAAAGATCTCTCCGATATTATCTTTACGTTATAAGGCTCGCCGAAAAATTGGGACTTTCCGTTATGCTGATAGCAAACGGTATCGGTCCCATACGTCGGAAGAGAAGCGCCGTTCGTGTGAGAGACACCGTTAACGAATGCGTTGACGTGATCACGCTCCGCGATGAGGATTCCCTTTCATATCATAAGAATCTTGGGGTTACCGTGCCCGCAGAGGTGACGGCAGATCCTGCGCTTTTGCTGGAGGGTATAGACAGAGAGGAAGCGGCGGTGATATTGCGAGCCGAGGGGGTTCCCGAGGGGTGCAAGTACGTCACTCTTTCCGTGCGCGAATGGAAGGATGCGTGCGGTGATTTCGAAGCTAAAACGGCTGCGGCGTTACGCCGTCTCTGCGAAAAACGTGGCTTGAAGGTCGTTATCCTGCCAATGCAGATGCCGAGCGATCTTAAAATATCAAAGCGTGCAGCGTCGTTGATAGGCGACGATGCCTTCGTAGTTGGCAGACGGCTTTCTGCTGAGGCGACGGTGGGGATTATGATGGGAGCGGAGATGAACGTTTCCATGCGCCTGCACGGTCTTATTTATTCGGTGGCGGCGGGGGTGCCGGCAGTGGCGCTTGGATATGATCCAAAGGTGGACGGCTTTATGCGGCACGCAGGACTCTGCGGAGCTCTTGATGTGAGAAAGCTTGACACGGAGACTCTCTATGACACGCTTGAAGCGGGCATCTCCTCGTCGGTGAACGGTTTGCGGCGTGAAGAGCTTATCAGACTCGCGCAAATTAATATTACAAAAGCAATTGAGCTTTCGGAAAAAGAAAAAAGCCGCAGCTGAGCGGCTTTTCGGAAGCTTGGAATATAGGAGATGCGTTATTATGGATGAAAAAAGATTCCGCAAAAACGATTCGGGATTCGTTTGTGCAAATTGCGGCTTTGAGGTGGAGCCTCTTGGCTATACCTCGCGAAATCATTGCCCCCGATGCCTCTGCTCACTCCATCTTGATATAAATCCGGGTGACAGGGCAGCGGGATGCGGCGGTATAATGCGTCCGATCAGAGTGGAGCCGGACAGAAAGCGCGGCTATATCATCGTTCATAAATGTGAAAAATGCGGAGCCGTGGGCAGAAATAGAGCTGCTCACGAAGCATCTGTACAACCCGACGATATCGATCTGCTTATCGAGCTGACCAGCAGGGTGGATTAATCTTCACCGCCCTCCGAGGACTTTTCCTCGGGAATCTCAATGGCACGGAGTGCAGATTCGGGGATCTTACCGTGAACGCGCTCAAAATAAGCAATGTTCTGACGAAGCATGTGCAGGATGTGGTTGTTGGGAGTGCGCTTTTCCGCAGCGGCGATGTAGTAGAGTCTGCGGAGAAGGTCGTCGGAAAGGCGGAGAGTCATATTTTTATCATTTTTCATATTATTTAGTCCTTTACGGTTCTTTTTTTATATTTTATATTATTTTTTTAAAAAAGTAAACATCCCGAACGAAAGGAGGGGGAAAGCCTTGGAAGTGTTTTATATTATTTTGGGTATAGCGGTGCTTCTTGCGGCGGCGTTTTACGCAGTCGGTGAATATTTTTATAAGGTCGCGTTCAAAAGGTCGGAGGATCCTCCGAACGAGCACGGAGAGTACATAGAAAAAGCTCTCCGCGGTACTCCCACCGAATATATGATCGACGAGATCGAGCGCGGCAAGCGGATGATAAAGGAGGGAAAGAGTGAGCGCGTCAGTATCACGAGCTATGACGGACTGCGCCTTTCGGCGCGGCTCTTCACCGTTCCCAACGCCAAAAAAACGGCGATCCTCATCCACGGCTACAGAAGCGCGGGACATATAGATTTCGCCGGAATATTCAGGGAGCTTCCGCATCGCGGCTATAACGTGCTCATTATCGATCACAGGGCGGCAGGAGAAAGCGAGGGCGACGCCATTTCCTACGGCGTGAAGGAGAGGTATGACGTTGAGGCTTGGTGCCGATACGTGTCGGAGAGGTTCGGTGAGGATGAGAGGATCGTCCTTATGGGATGCTCAATGGGCGCTTCCGCTGCGCTGATGGCGTCGGAGCTGCCATACGTGAAGGCGCGGGTGGCAGGGATCATTGCCGATTGTGGATATTCAACGCCCCGTGAGCAGTTCCGATACGTGCTGAGACGAAAATATCACCTGCCCGAGTTTCCGGTTTTATGGGTGTCGGAGCTTGTGTGCCGCCGCCGTGATGGCTGGCGCTTCGACGATGCAAGCGCGCCGCGCGCCCTTGCAAGCACAACGGTGCCCGTGCTCCTTATCCACGGAGATGCAGACAGATACGTCCCTGTTAGCTTTACTCTTGATAATTACGAGGCTTGTGCATCGAGGAAGGAGCTTCTCATCGTCAGCGGAGCGCCACACGGCCTCAGCTACTGTAAAGCTCCTGCGCTCTATATGGCGAAGGTGGATGAATTTTTGGAGTCGATATAATACTTGAGGAGTAGGCTTATGCTCGATAACGTATATAATGAAAAAAAGCGAGTGCTCCTTGCGATGAGCGGCGGCGTTGACAGCGCGGCGGCGGCTCTCTATCTGACGGAAGCCGGATACAACGTGACGGGTGTCACGTTTTTGATGCACGGTGACGGCAGAGTGGCAGAGGAGTTTTTCGCATATAAAGAAGGAAGCGCCTCCGCAAAGGCAAAGGCGGTGTGTGATGCGATAGGCATCGACCACGTTACGGGAGACGCAAGACTCCGCTTCCGCGAATGTGTGACAGTTCCCTTCGTGGCAGCCTACGGAGAGGGAAAGACCCCGAATCCTTGCATCATCTGTAATAGAACGGTGAAATTCCGTCTTCTTCTGGACGCGGCAAACGAAGGAGGATATGACTATATCGCAACGGGGCATTATTCCCGTGTGTGTAGCCTTCCCGGTGGTAGAGTAACGCTTTCTGTTGCTACGGACACGAGAAAGGATCAGAGCTATATGCTCTACACGCTCCCGCAATCGGTGCTCTCGAGGCTGATTTTGCCTCTTGGCGATAAAAATAAGCCTGAGGTGAGAGAGTACGTCACGTCACACGGCTTTGAGGTTGGCGGCGACGCCGACAGTCAGGACATTTGCTTCATCCCCGACGGGGACTACGCTGCCTATATGGAAAGGCAGGGCTTCGTCCACGAAAAGGGAGACTTCATCGACGTGGAGGGCAAGCGGGTCGGCACGCATGGCGGCTATGCGAAATATACGACGGGACAGCGGAAGGGACTCGGCATCGCCCTTGGCAAGCCTGCCTACGTGATAGATAAGAATGCGGAGACGAATACCGTCACCGTTTCAACGGACGAGAGCGAACTTTTCACCCGTGAGATAGAGATAGGGAACGTTTATACGCCTGCTTTCGAAACGGCGGAGGAGCCATTCCGCGTAACGGCGAAGATTAGATACACACCGCGCGAGGCAGAGGCAACGGTTTATCCGCGGGAAGGAAATTGGCGAGTCGTCTTCGACGAGCCTCAGCGCGCGCCAACGAAGGGACAGCACTGCGTGTTCTATGAGAATGGCGTTTTGTTGGGCGGCGGCGAAATTTGCTGAAGTAACGGCTGTGTCGTAACTTAAAAAGCGAGGTTTATGCTTGTGCTTGCTTAGTGTGGAAAATGTGATAGCAAGCGCGGACAATGCTATAAATTTTTGCTGACGCGGACTTGCAAAGACAAGCGTATATTTTTGAAAATAACTCCGTAAACTACTATAAAAAGTTTGCGGAGTTTTATTTTTATGGCAAAAAGCATTATCAGATTGCCGCGGCGAGTCTATATCGCGGGTGCCGCCTCCGTGGCGGGTGCAAACGAGGAGGCAGGACCCTTCGGCGGTCTATACGACGTAACGGACGCCACTGGCACCGACCGCTTCGGCAAAGACACGTGGGAGGTGGCAGAGGGCGAGATGCAGAGACTTGCGTTAACCGCCGCCCTTGCAAAGTCCGGCCTTTGCGAAAGTGATATCTACGCGATATTCTCGGGGGACCTTCAGAATCAGTGTGTTGGTTCAAACTACGGACTTCTGGATTTCGACGTCCCCTTTTTCGGACTCTACGGCGCTTGCTCCACAAGTGCCGAGGGACTTATCCTCGCCTCGCTTATCTCGTCTGCCTATGGCGTGAACGCGGCAACGGCGGCAAGCTCGCACAATTCCGCAGCCGAACGGCAGTTTCGATATCCCATCGAATACGGCGGACAGCGTGCGCCCACGGCGCAGTGGACGGTGACGGGAGCGGGAGCCTTCGTCCTTTCAACCGAGAAGAGGGAGGGAGAGCCGTTTATCACGGAGGTGCTGCCGGGCAGAAGCATCGACAAGGGCATCAACGATCTCAATAATATGGGAGCGGCGATGGCGCCTGCCGCCGTTGATACTTTGACGAGATATTTCAAAGAATCGGGAACAGCGCCCGCGGATTTTGATCTTATCGTCACGGGCGATCTTGGGTATGAAGGCTCCCGTATACTGAAGGAGTTTATGGCAGACGGCGGATATAACATCGCGCCCCGCCACGTGGACTGCGGTCTTCTCATTTACGACCGCGAAAAAAGTGACAAGCACGCAGGCGGCTCCGGATGCGGATGCTCCGCGGCGGTGCTTGCTGCTTATATCCTTCCGAGAATGAGGAGGGGGAAGCTTCACCGCATACTCTTTATGGCAACGGGGGCGCTTATGAGCCCCGCAAGCGTTTGGCAGGGGAATAATATCCCCGGTATATGTCATCTTTTGCGGATCGAAATGAAATAGGAGGCGCTATGGATAAACTGACGGACTATCTGATCACTTTTGCTGTGGGAGGCGGATTCTGCGTGATCGCACAGCTCCTTATCGACAAAACGAAGCTGACGCCTGCAAGGATACTCGTTACCTATGTGGTTAGTGGTGTGATACTATACGGCGTGGGACTTTACGAGCCTCTTGCGGAGCTTGCGGGAGCAGGCGCAAAGACTCCCCTGACGGGTTTTGGCTACAACATCGGTAAGGGAGTGCGCGAGGCGGTTGACGAGAAGGGACTTCTCGGCGTCCTCACGGGAGGACTTGAAGCTTCAGCGGCGGGTATTACTGCCGCCCTTGTATTTGGATACGTTATCGCGTTGATCTTCAAGGGTAAGGCGAAAAAGTAGGGGGTAGGGGGTATACCTGCGCTACGCGAATCTCTTGCTTTCATTTGCGCAAAGAAAAAGGATCCGCGAAGCGCAAATTACGAAAAAGTCAAAATAAATAATAGAAAAGCGTATTCGCACACAAAAAAGGAGCCGCCGTAAGGCAGCTCCTTTCGCTTGTTATTCTGTTATCCCATAAGCTTCATAAAGAAAGAAAGCTTATTCTGATCTTCCGCCTTGGTCTCGTCCAACTCCTCGATAGCTTCCAATATAGAGGCAATTATTTCGTCGGTGAGAAGGGAAGGATTCTCCCTCACCATCTTTTCCGCCGTCTTCATATAAAACGACAGTTTATTAACACCGGTCGTTTCGTCCGCTTCGAGAATGTTCTCAAGAAGACCTTCAAGGATGCTGAGCTTTGCCGCGTCTTTTTCGGACTGCTCAGCCTCGCGGTACGCAATCTCGCGGTTGCGCGCTTCCGTCTCCTTCTTTTCCTCGTCCTCTTGCATAAGCTTGGCGAGTATAGCGTAGTGTCTTTCCAGAAGCTCGCGGTTCGTAATTTCGCGCTCCTGAAATATATTGTTGATCGTCATAGCTTTTGCTTGGGCACCGATGTCACCCGGAGCTCCGAGTTCGATCGCGCTTACGGAATCAATGGCGTGTCTGATGTACTCGCTGTCGTGCTCGATCTTGCGGATCTCGCGGAGCACACCCTCAATGGTAAGCTCGGGTGCGGCAGCTTCCTGCTTTTCCTTCAGACGGGCTTCGCGCTCAGCCAGCTTTTCCTTTGCTTCGGCGATCTTCGCCTTGGCGTAGGTTTCGGCATCCTTGGCGACCTTAGAGGACCATGCCGCTATGTCACGCGTTGCGGCGGCAGCCTCATCGAAGGCTTCCTTCGCCTTCTCGCGTACCTTGCGCTCGATCTCGGCGGCGCGCTGTGCGCGCTGACGGCGTGCTTTTTCACGCTCCACGGTTGCGCGGATTTTTGCCCTCATGGCTTCGTCGTCCACGGTGTCGGCAAGCACGTCAAGATCGTCTTCCGTGAGGATCTCGCCCGTTTCTTCCGGGGTTTCCTCGGGCACGTCTTCGGCTTCGTATTCAGCCGTTACCTCATCCTTTGCATCTTCGATGCGTCGAAGAGCCGCGGTGAGCTTCTTCAGGTATTCGTCGATCTTCTCAGCGGACTTCTCTGCAAGTGCGGAAACCTCGTCGCCTGCCACTTTGGCGGTTGCTTTTGCTTTTTCTATGAATTCATCAAAGTTAAAATTATTGTTCATATCGTCCTCCTGTGACGTAGTATCTACGGGAGAACTCGCGAGGACGATGACGGTCTCGTCACCGTCAAGATAGCGTGCCCTCCCTTTTTTTACAAGACCCTGAGCCCTTTTAGGGTAGGTCACACCTATCATTTCACCCTCGCTTCCAAGAACGGTTACGTTTTTTTCCATGGGTGTCTTCCCCTCCTTTGTTCATAAAGCGAATATTCAATTTTTGCATACGTACGATTTTTTGTTATGAGTTTACTCTCCCTCGTATACAATATAATTTTATCACGGCGAAGTATTTGTTGTCAATAGTCAGTTTACCTGCAGATGCCGTCTTTGCTTTTTTCGAGCCGGCAGAACAGCGCACCTCCGATGACGGAGAGAAGTACAGATGCCAGCGCCGCCTCTGCCATCACGGGCGCGTAGCGTGTGGCCAGATGAAAATCGTATTGACCTGTAAATGCGAGGAAAAGCATCAGACGGGAAAGGAAGAATTCAAATGCGGCAGATATGGAAAAGAAGCAAAAAAACGTCACGGCAGACCGCGGAGTTGAATACAATATCGTATGTATAAATGAATATAATGTGGATTTTTTCATGTTATGACCTCTATAATTAAAATAATTTGATAAAATTATTATAATCTGACGGTAATAATCGATCAATATTATAATATTGGCTGAAAAAGAAGAAATTATAAAAATAAAATAATAATATGAACAATGTACCTCGCTCGCCATAATATTTCACAACGAAAAAGAACGGTCGATGGATAAAACGGTGGAAAGGATCGAAACAGCGGAGGTATAATGAAAAATTATACGCATATTGCGCGGCAGCTTAGCGACAAAATCCGTCATTTCAAGGTATCGGCGCAAAAAACACAACCTCAACGACCGCTGCGTTAATTATTGTGACGCTTTTTGCCGTGGTATGATATTGCTACCGACAAAAATGAAAGGTGACAAAAAAGTGACGAATTTTGATATCGACATTTACGGAGAAAAGCTATCCTACAGAACTGTGAAGACCCGCGACTACACGGTGTTTTACTTGCTTGGCGAAAAGACCGTCAGCGGAGAAAAAGGCGGTGCGCGAAAAACTTACTATATATTCTGCGCCATTGACGGCGACGAGGGCGGCGAGTGCGAAACCGTTTTAGATGTGGCGTCCGACAGAGAAGGCGCGGAAACGATGTTCGAGGCGATCGTTCGCGGAGAGGTTACGCCCTGCACTCTGCGTGACGTGACAGACGATATGAAAAACTGAAAAATCGGAAGGATCGCTGCGGAAGCGCGGCGGATTCTTCCGATTTTTTCATTACAAAATAAGCGTATATTGTTGCCCTTCTTCTTATTATGTGATACAATAACTTTGTATTTGCGAGTGAAAGGCGGTGCTGTTTTATGGATAAAACGAGCATAAGCAGGATGGTTGAGCAAAAGATACAGCAGGCTATCAGAGACTTCGGAATGGCGCACAAGCTGAACGGTATCCTTATAGGATATTCGGGCGGTGCCGACTCGGGCGCTCTTTTACACTATCTGCACAAGTATTCGCTTGACCATAATATTTATATTGCAGCAGTTCACGTAAACCACGGTATCAGAGGCGAAGAAGCAGACAGAGACGAGAAGTTTTGCCGAGACGTGTGTGAGAGCCTCGGGATCGAGCTTTTTGTTGATCGCTTTGACGTTCCTGCTATCTCCAAGTCTGAGGGCAAGGGGATAGAGGAGGTTGCGAGAAACGTCAGATACCGCACCTTTCGCCGTATTATCGACGAGCACGAGGATCTGAAGCACGTGGCTTTGGCTCATCACGCCGAGGATAATATGGAAACGATGATCTTCAATATGCTTCGCGGCTCGGGCACGAGAGGTCTTGCGGGGATCCCTCCCGTCAGAGGAGAGCGCGTTATCCGTCCGCTTATATACTGCACCAAAAGTGAGATCATCGGCTACTGCATAGCAAACGATATCCCATACGTGAACGACACCACGAATAACGACATAGACTACACGAGAAATTATATACGTCAGGAGATACTTCCCCGTCTGCGTAACGTGAATCCGTCGCCGGAGATCGCGACATCCCAGCTTTGTACGCTTCTCAGAAACGACGACGTATATATACAGGGTCAGGTGATGCGTTTCGTGAAGGAGCACGGCATCGACACCTCCTGCGACAGAAAGCTTCTTGCGTCTCAGGAACCCGCCATCTCTTCGCGTGTTATTAAATATATGTACGATCGCTGTGCCGAGCGTTTGTATGGACACGGACGTCCGTATGTGACCCTTGATTTCACTCACGTTCGTTCTGTTTCAAGAGTTATATGGTGGGGCGGAGCTCATTCGCGTATCTCTTTGCCTCAAAGAATATGCGCCGCCGTTGAAGGGGATGAATTCTTTTTCATCGGCGAGGAAGAATATGAGGGGAAGTATAAATACGTTCCGGAATTCTGGATACCTCTCGGAGAGGGACTTTACGACGTGCCCGAGTTGGATGCCAAGATCCTCGTTTCCCGTATGCCCGACACTGAATTTGAGTTAAAGTACAAGAATGTTTACAAAATATTTATACACAAGAATTTAGTGTCTGATAAAATCAATGGTAATCTCTATATCAGAAACCGCGCCGCCGGAGATAAGATAATTTCGGGCGGAATGACGAGGCTGACCAAAAAGCTCTATTGTGAATATAAGATACCTCTCGACGTGAGAAATCTCTTGCCCGTGTTCTGCGATTGTGACGGAATCGTGTGGATCCCGTATATGGATGCCCGCGACGGCGTTGAGCCGGAGACGGGGGCAGACAGCGGAAAAGAACTGAACATTTATTTTGCCTGCGGCGAAAAAACGCCGGACTAATACGTTATAAGCTCAAAGATCAGGAAAGGTTATGACTACTATGGAAAATATCATTACTAAAAAATCACTCGACAACGATATGGCAAAGATCCTCATTTCCGAAGAGGAAATAAATGCAAGAGTTGAAGCGCTGGCGCGCGAGATAGAGGCGGCGTACGTTAATTCCGGCAAGAAGCTCGTCCTTCTCGGCATACTCAAAGGCTCCGTCGTATTTATGGCAGATCTTATGAAGCGCATCAGGATCCCCGTTGAGATAGACTTTATGAAGGTCTCCTCCTATGGCGGAGGCACCGTGTCCACGAGGACGGTGACGATACTTCTCGATATCAGACGCAAGGATCTTGAAGGTTCCGATATCCTTATCGTCGAGGATATAATCGACAGCGGACGCACGCTTTCTTACCTCGTTGATTATCTCACGTTGAAGGGCGCTGCATCCGTTAAGACCTGCACTCTTCTGGACAAACCCTCCCGCAGAGAGGTTGATTTCACGCCTGATTTCAGCGGATTTGTCGTTCCCGATGAGTTCGTGGTCGGTTACGGTCTCGATTTTGATGAGCAGTATCGTGCGCTTCCTTACGTAGGCGTGCTGAAACCGGAGCTTTACGAAAATAAATAAAATAATCGGAGTATACCATTTTACATGAAGAGCAATTTTAAGATCATTTTGTTTTATATCGCTCTTATCGCGGTGATCATCGTTGCAACGGCGGCGCTTTTTAACAACGCCTCAAGCGATGACCTCGTGTATAGCGATATCGTTAAATATTTCAAGGAGGAGAGGGTGAAAGAATTCGTCGTTGACGGCGACGATCTTCTTACGATGTCCGTGCGCGTGACCCTTGCGGACGGCTCTGAAGGCATAACATACGTTCAGTACGAGCTGAGAGATCTTTCGATCTTCTATACCGACCTGAACGATCTTATCACAGAGCAGTATGCAAACGGCATCATCGAAGCCTATGATTTCCCGCCTCCCACGGAGATCCCGTGGTGGGTAAGCTTCCTTCCTTACCTCATAGTTATCGGACTTTTCATTTTCTCCTGGTTCTTTATGATGAATCAGGCATCCGGCGGCAAGGGGTCCAAGATCGGAAACTTCGGCCGCAGCCGTGCGAAGCTCGTTAACAACGAGAAGAAAAAGGTTTATTTCCGCGACGTTGCAGGCGCAGACGAGGAAAAAGAAGAGCTTCGCGAGATCGTTGAATTCCTTCGCGATCCTACCCACTTCACAAAGCTCGGTGCAAGGATCCCTCACGGCGTGCTTTTAGTAGGCCCTCCCGGCACCGGTAAAACGCTTCTTGCCAAGGCAGTTGCAGGCGAAGCGGGCGTTCCTTTCTACTCCATTTCGGGATCCGATTTCGTTGAAATGTACGTCGGCGTCGGCGCATCACGCGTGCGCGATCTTTTTGAAACGGCGAAGAAGAACCCTGCAAGCATTATTTTCATTGACGAGATCGATGCTGTGGGCCGTCACAGAGGCGCAGGTCTCGGCGGCGGACACGACGAAAGAGAGCAGACACTCAACCAGCTTTTAGTTGAAATGGACGGCTTCGGCTCAAACGACGGCGTTATCGTTATTGCGGCAACGAACCGCCCCGATATTCTTGACCCTGCACTTCTCCGTCCCGGTCGTTTCGACCGTCAGGTAACGGTAAATTATCCCGATATCAAGGGCAGAGAAGAGATCCTAAAGGTTCACGGACGCGGCAAGCCCTTTGAAGCGGACGTTGACTTCAAGACCATCGCAAAGACGACGGTTGGATTTACGGGAGCGGATCTTGAAAACCTTCTTAACGAAGCGGCTCTCCTTGCGGCGCGTAAGGGCAAATCCCTTATCGGTATGACCGATATGGAAGAGGCGATGATAAAGGTTATCGTCGGTCCCGCAAAGCGCTCCAAGGTCATCAGCGAAAAGGAAAAGAAGCTTACAGCGTATCACGAAGCCGGTCACGCTATCGTAACCAGATTCGTTCAGCCCGACACTCCAGTTCATCAGATATCTATCATTCCCAGCGGTTCTGCCGGCGGATATACGCTCTCGCTCCCCAAGGACGACAGATCTTATATGTCTAAAAACGATATGCAGTCTGAGATCGTTACCCTTCTCGGCGGCCGTGTTGCAGAACAGCTTATCCTCGGTGATATTTCCACCGGCGCTTCAAACGATATCCAGCGTGCAACCAATATCGCACGCGGTATGGTCACTAAGTACGGTATGAGCTCCGCTCTCGGTCCTATCGTATATGGCGGTGACAACAGCCGAGACGAGGTTTTCCTTGGCCGCGACTTCTCTTCCTCCAAGAATTACTCCGATGAAACGGCGTATAAGATTGATCTTGAGATAAAGAATATCGTTGAGACCGCGTATGCGGAAGCGGAGCGCATTCTTCGCGAAAACACCGAAAAGCTTCACTTCATCGCAGGCTATCTTATCAATCACGAGATCATGGACGATGTTCAGTTTGACGCCGCTATGAGCCGTGACGAGATCACCCACGAGGATCTTGATGCAATGGTTGAGGATAAAAAGCGCAAGAGCGACGAGGAAAATGAAGCTCGCCGTCAGTATCTTAAGGATCTTGAACGCCGTGAGCGCGAGCGTCACGCTGAAGAAGAGCGCCGTGCCCGTGACCAGGCAGCTCGTCACGGCGGTATGCCGTTCGATGAGAACGGACGTTCTCCGGAAAGAAAAGACTGATCCTATAAAAGTTTTCTTACGATGAAGCAGGAAAACAGAACAGACACCAACATCACTAAAAACGCGGCAGGCAAAGCATGCCGCGTTTTTTTGATGCCAACGGAAGAAAAATAAACGGAAATGATGTATACGATGGTGTCTGAGCTTCCCATTATAACGGAGGCGGCGAGGGCGGCGAAGGAATCGGGGCCATACTCTCTTAAAAGCTCGGAAAAGGTGGCAGAGGAGGCAGCACCCGAAACCGGACGGGTGATGAGAAGAGGAAGTATTTCAGGAGGTATGCCGAGGTGCTCCGCGGCGTCGGAAAATAGTACGGAAAGCGCGTCGGGTATACCGGAGGCAAAGAGCATTTCGACCGACACTATAAGCGCGCAAAGAGCAGGCAGCAGCTTTGCCGCTGTGACTGCGCCCTCGCCCGCTCCTGCGAGAAAAGAATCGAAAAGAGGCTTTTTGGAGGAAAGGATCACGAGCGAAATGACAAGCATCACGAGCGGTAAAACGGAGGACGAAACGAGCTCGATCACAGACTCTGCCTCCGTTTCTTTTTGCAGAAAGCGGCAAAAAGGCGGCAGATAACGACGGCGAGAACGGAACATGCCGCAGATGTTATCCATATTGGCACAATTACGGAATATGGTGATGCCGATCCTGCGGCACGACGCAGAGCTATGATGGTGGTGGGGAAAAGATTGAATGACGAACAGTTCAGCACTGCAAGGGTGATCATGTCGTCGGACGCCTCTTCGGGGGTCGGATTATTTTCCTGCATACGCTTCATTGCCGATATGGCAAGGGGTGTTGCGGCGTTCCCTATGCCAAAAAGATTGGCGCTGACGTTGGCTGTTATCTCTTCCGCACCTTTGCTTTGTGAAAAGGCGGTGGGGAATGCAAGCCTTAGAAGAGGGCGAATGATCCGGGACAAGCGTTCAATGGCCCCTGCGTGGCGCAAGAGTGCCATCACGCCGCCCCAGAGACACATAATTCCCAAAAGGGACACCGAAAGCTCGACGGATCGGTCGGCGCCTTTGAGTATCGCATCGGATAAGGATGACATCCTGCCGGTGAAAGCCGAATAAATAACAGATAAAGAACAAAAGAGAGCGAAGCATTTTCCTATCATAAATACCTTCTTTCGAGCCACGAATTTAGTAGTGTGATTAAAAAAACGGTAATAATTTGCTGTTTTGTGTCAATCTTATCTTGACACATCCTTTTGTGAATGTTATAATTTTTACAAGAATAAATTCGCATATTCATTATTGGTTTTCGGATCGATGAATTTAAGAATTAATGAGGAGAAACACATGAAAGCAATCGGCATAGTTAGAAAAATCGACGAGCTCGGAAGAATCGTTCTTCCTATCGAAACGAGAAACGTCCTCGGTATCAGAACCAAGGATGCTCTTGAGATCTTCATGGACAAGGATTCCATCGTTCTTCGCAAGTATGAGCCTGCTTGTATGTTCTGCGGTTCCGCAGACGAAACAGTAACCTTCGGCGGCAAGATCATCTGCAAGGAATGTTTCGACAAGATCAGCGATAAGTTTGCAAACGCAGAAAACGACTGATAATATGTTATGTGTGCTTCGCGCGTAATATGAAAACAACTTAAAACGGCACCTGCTTCGGCAGGTGCCGTTTGCATTTTGCCGGATGTGAAATCGAACGCTTGTGTTTTTTTCGGAAATGTGGTATATTATATTGTTAGTGATTGAAAAAATGAGTTTGGAAGCACATTTCGGACGTCCGTTTTTCGTATGATGGCGCCGATGAAGCACGAAAGGAAAAGAAGAAAGATATGGCAAAAGAAAAGAAGCGGGTCTATGACGACAGAAGCATATCCGCACTGAAGGGCGCGGACAGAGTCAGAAAGCGTCCTGCGGTAATGTTCGGCTCTGATGGACTTGAAGGATGCGAGCACGCTTTTTTTGAAATACTTGCGAATTCCGTTGACGAGGCCCGCGAAGGGTACGGCAACGAGATAATAGTCACCGCGTATAAAGATCATTCGCTTGAGGTGGAGGATTCCGGTCGCGGCGTTCCTCTCGGATGGAACGAAAACGAAGGCAGATACAACTGGGAGCTGGTGTATTGCGAGCTTTACGCCGGCGGAAAATATAACAATAACGACGACGGCTCAAACTATGAGTTTGCCCTTGGTATGAACGGACTCGGCGCCTGCGCCACCCAGTATGCTTCCGAATATATGTCGGTCCGCTCCTACTCCGGCGGCAACCTTTCCGAGATCGACTTCAAAAAGGGCGAGGCTGTCACGGAGCTTCGCGTCCGTCCCGTTGAAAGAAGGGAAAAGAAGCACGGCACCATTATCCGCTGGCGCCCCGATATCGAGGTGTTCACGGATATAAATATCCCTCGCGAGCATTTCGAAAAGACTCTGAAAAAGCAGGCTGTCGTAAATGAAAACGTGCGCTTCATCCTGCGCGTGGAAAACGAAGACGGCGGCTTTGACGAGACCGAATATATCTACGAAAACGGAATTGCCGACTATATCTCCGAGATCGCAGGCGAGGATGTTGTTGTGCCTCCCGTTCTCTGGAAATACGAGGATGTTGGCCGCGACCGTGCGGATAAGGATGACTACAGACTTAAAGCGGAGATCGCTTTTGCCGTGTCTACACGTGTGAATATGCTTGAATATTATCATAACTCAAGCTTCCTTCTCCACGGCGGCTCTCCCGACCGTGCGGTGAAAAACGCTTTCGTTTACGCCCTCGATAATTACCTTAAAAAAACGGGTAAGTACACGAAAAACGAGCCTCACGTCACGTTTTCGGATATTGAGGACTGCCTCGTTCTCGTGACGAGCAGCTATTCCACCGTTACCTCCTATGCAAACCAGACAAAGGAGGCGATAAGCAATAAGTTTATCGCTGACTCTATGACGGCGTATATCAAGCAGCAGCTTGAATACTATTTCGCGGAAAATAAGCAGTACGCGGAAGCATTTGCGAAGCAGGTGCTCGTTAATAAGCGGAGCCGCGAGCAGGCGGAAACGGCAAGGGTGGATCTGAAAAAGAAGCTGACGGGACAAACGGATGTTGCTTCGCGCGTCGATAAATTCGTGGGATGCCGATCCAAGGATCCCGAGGTACGCGAGCTTTATATCGTTGAGGGCGATTCCGCACTCACGTCATGTAAGCTGGCAAGAGAGCCGGAATTCCAGGCTATCATCCCCGTAAGAGGTAAGACCCTCAACTGCCTTAAGAGCACCTATGATAAGATCTTCAAGAGCGAGATCATCACGGATCTTTTGAAGGTCATAGGCTGCGGTGTTGAGATAAAGACAAAGGGGAGACATAATAACGAATTTGACCTTGAATCCCTGCGCTGGAGCAAGATCATCATCTGTACCGATGCGGACGAGGACGGATTCCAGATCAGAACCCTTCTTCTCACTATGTTTTACCGTCTCTTGCCCACGCTGATCGAAAAGGGCAAGATATATATTGCCGAAACACCCCTTTACGAAATCACGACGAGGGAGAAGAATCCCGAAACCCATTTCGCTTATAACGAGCCGGAAAAAGCGAAGATCACGGCAGAGCTTGAGGAGCAGGGCAAGAAGTATACCCTTCAGCGAAGCAAAGGTCTCGGTGAAAACGAGCCGGAAATGATGTCGAAAACGACGATGAACCCTGCCACCCGCAAGCTGGTAAGGGTTACTCCAGCCGATGCGGAGGCGACGGCTGTTATTTTTGAAACGCTTCTTGGCGACGACCTCCCCGCAAGAAAGATATTTATTACGGAACACGGCGTTAATTACATTTCCGCCGCAGATATATGATCTGAACCCAAGACGGAGAGGAGGATACCTCTCCGTCTTTCTCGTCTAAGTATTTGCTTGCAATAGCGTTTCTCTTATGATATACTGATGGGACAAAAAATGTTACAACTGTAACCTGCTACACGTTTCTATATATAATGAAAGGTGACGGTATTTCTCTTTGAAGGTGCGTATATGTATAAGAAAAAAATAATGGAGCAGTCTGAAAATCCGGCTTTGGATAAGGCAATGCGCGTGTCGCGGATAACGGTGTACGTTAACGTGGTGCTCTCGCTCGGTAAGTTTGCTGCAGGCGTCATAGGCAGGTCCGGCGCAATGATATCGGACGCCGTACATTCCCTTTCCGACGTGTTCAGTACCTTCGTCGTTATGGCGGGAATGAAAATGGCTGACAAGAAAGCGGACACGGAGCATCCATACGGCCACGAGCGAATGGAGTGCGTTGCCGCGATCATACTTGCGGTGTTTCTTGCCGTTATCGGCGCCGGCATCGGGATCGGCGGCATAAAGGATATAGCAGGCGGAAGCTATGAGGATCTGACCGTTCCCGGTGCGCTCTCACTTGTTGCGGCAGTAGTGTCGATAGCAGTGAAGGAATGGATGTATCATTACACGAAGCGTACCGCCGTTATGATCAATTCGGGCGCGCTTTTAGCGGATGCCTGGCACCATAGGTCTGACGCTATGTCATCCGTGGGAGCCTTCGTGGGTATTCTTTTTGCAATGATCGGCTTCCCCGTAATGGACGCCGTGGCAAGCGTGCTTATCAGCCTTATGATAGTGAAGGCGGCGTATGATATATTCCGTGACGGACTCAACAAAATGATAGACCGAAGCTGCGACGAGGAAACTGAAGCGGAGATGCGGAATATCATTCTGAACGAGACGGGAGTGCTTGGTATCAAAAGCATGAAAACGAGGCTTTTCGGCTCGAAGATGTACCTGGATCTTGAGATCTTCGCCGACGGCGAGCTTACCCTTATCGAGAGCCACGCTATCGCACACCGTGTCCACGACGCCATTGAGGCGGCGTTCCCCGAGTGTAAGCACTGTATGGTGCACGTGGATCCGTATACAGAATAATCAGCAATAAAAAACGTGTGCCCGAGGGCACACGTTTTTTTGTTATGTAGCTTGATTTGCTGAATTACTCTTCGTCCTTGGTTTCAACCTTCTTGGAAAGAAGGACGTTGACAACGATACCGAGAATGAGAGCGCAAGCGATAGAGGTGATGGTAACCTTGCCGATCGCCATTGCCATGCCGCCGATACCGGTGATGAGGATAACGGAAGCGGTGAAGAGGTTTGCGTTGTTTTCAAGGTCTACCTTCTGGATCATCTTGAGACCGGAGCAAGCGATGAAGCCGTAAAGGGTGATGCAAACGCCGCCCATTACGCAGCCGGGGATGGAATCAAGGAATGCAACGAAGGGAGAGATGAAGGAAACGAGGATCGCCATAAGAGCCGTAGCGGTGATGGTTACAACGGAAGCGTTCTTGGTGATAGCAACGCAACCAACGGATTCGCCGTAGGTGGTGTTGGGGCAGCCGCCGAAAATAGCACCGAAAATGGAGCCGACACCGTCGCCGAGGAGAGTTCTGTGGAGACCGGGCTCTTCGAGAAGATCTCTTTCGATGATGGAGGAAAGGTTCTTGTGGTCTGCGATGTGCTCAGCGAATACAACGAATGCAACGGGAACGTATGCAACAACGATCGTGGTGAGGTAGGATACGTTGAATTCGCCAACGCCCTTGAGAGCTTCAAGGAAGGTGAACTCAGGGATGGAAAGGAAGGTGGAAATGGTAACACCGTCTGCAACGAGCGCCTGGAAAGGAGCGAAATCAACGATCTTGAGCGCGTCTACGCCGGTAAGAATACCGATAACGGTGAATACGAGACCAACTGCATAACCGGAGAGAATACCGATGATGAAGGGGATAAGCTTGGTCATTTTGTTTCCGTAGGTGGAAACGAGAACTACAACTACGAGAGTTACGATAGCGCAGATGAAGGATACCCAGATGTTGGTGCTCATAACGAATGAGCCGTTACCGTCCTGGGGACCGTAGGAGAATACGTCCTTAACTGCAGCGCCTGCAAGGGAGAGACCGATGAGGGCAACGGTAGGTCCGATTACAACGGGAGGCATAAGCTTGTTGATCCAGTTAACGCCTGCGATCTTAACGATAAGAGCAAGAACAACATAAACGAGACCTGCAGCAGTAGCGCCGATGATAAGTCCGAGGAAACCGAGGGACATGGAAACGCCGCCTGCAAATGCAACGAGCATAGAGTTGATGAACGCGAAAGAGGAGCCGAGAAATACGGGGCTCTTGAACTTCGTGAAGAGCTGATAAACGAGTGTGCCCACGCCTGCTCCGAAGAGAGCAGCAGAAGCGGTCATGCCGTTACCAACGATAGCGGGAACAGCGATGGTAGCAGCCATGATAGCGAGAAGCTGCTGGAAGGCAAACACGATGATCTGACCGAACTTCGGCTTGTCTTCAACATTGTAGATAAGTTTCATTCTAAAACTTCCTCCGTTTTAATATTTATAATAATCCCGTAACGGGGATTTATTACCGAGCTTATACGTCGTAAAGGAGAACCTTAGTGTCTCCGTCGTATTCGGGAACGTGTACGGCGATCATTTCGGATTTTGCCGTGGGAATGTTCTTGCCAACAAAATCGGGGCGTATGGGAAGCTCTCTGTGACCGCGGTCGCAGAGTACGGCAAGACCGATCGATGCAGGACGTCCGTGACTGAACACGCCTTCGATGGCGGCGCGCGCCGTTCTGCCCGTGTAGATAACATCGTCCACAAGAACGACGTGCTTTCCGTTGAGGTCACAGGGGATGTGAGTGTCGGCGGCTTCGGGAAGCTCCGCAGACTGTGAAAGGTCGTCACGGTAGAAGGTGATGTCGATATATCCCACGGGAACAGTTCTGCCTTCAAATTTAACGACGTTTTCGGCGATCATATTCGCAAGTGGCAAGCCTCGGCGGCGGATGCCGAGAAGAATGACGTTTTCGGTGCCGCGATAACGCTCGATTATCTCGTGGGTGATGCGGGCAACGGAGCGCCTGACGGCGGCTTCGTCCATTATTTCAGCTTTATACTGCATCGCGACCTCCAAAAAAAATAACCTGCCGTCGGCAGGTCGCAAAAACACGTCGCGGCGCAGGCTTTCCACTCCGCGATATATTACATAGACTTTCCCGACATCGCTGTGTCCGATTAAAAATCTTACTGTGATAATAATACCACCGCCGCGTCTGATTGTAAAGAGAAAAGTCATATTTTATGTCGAAATTTTGAAGAAAAAAGAGCCTTCATTGAAGGCTCTTTTTCTTATGATTTATTTAAGATTAATTGTGATCGTGTCGGTCTCGTCGATGTTTGTTATGTTGTTACCTTCGGGTGTTACATCACAGTAAACGTACAGACTACAGGTAAATGATCGGATGCTAAATTGTCGTATACGTCGGGAATCTTTATAGACTTCAGCACTATGCCGTCGGAATATGCAATGTTGTCATAATATCCGGGGTAATATTCTTCGGAATAGGGGTTATACGTGTTCTTATAATCCATATAACCACCGTTCACAAATTTTAATCCGGCTGCTGTCAGCCTTTCGTATTCGGTCACGCTTGCGGTGTTGAAGTCGCCAAAAACGATGAACCTGTCCTTCTGGGAAAGATGCGCAATGAGTTCGTCCATTTCGGCTTCTCTTAAAGTCGAAGAGGTTGGATGCAGATGTACACATACAATGTGAATGTCTTTTCCCTTGTAAGCAATATCGGCAGTAATATATCTTCTGCCGCTTGCCGCAAAAGTGTATTCGACGGTATTGTTCAGCTTGACCTTTGAATAGAACGCAGACCACCCCACAGTCGGAAAGTAGTTGAAGGGATAAAGTGCATCATACAACCCGTCGGAAGATATAGTTGCGCCCGTATCGAGGTATTCGTACTGTTCTTCAATAGCGATCAGATCACATGCCTGGTCGTTGAGAAACTGCTTGAAGTTGGCTTCCTTTTCCGGAACTTTATCGATATCCATGCCTTTGTTCAGACCCCAGCCGTAACCACCGACGTTATAGTTCATCACCGTGATATCAACAGCATTTTCGCCGGAATAGTCAGCTTCGGTTTCATCGTACGATTTGTTATCGTTAACAGTGCCGTATTCTATTGTTTCACCGCTTTCTTCGGTGCCATCGTCCATATCTTCAATACAAGCGCATATTGAAAACAGCGTCGCAATAGCAAGCATAAGTGATATAGTTTTTCTCATAATGCATTTCCTCGCCAAACAGGAACTATACTGCTTATAAAAATACCACAAA
This sequence comes from uncultured Lachnospiraceae bacterium, assembly GCA_964464905.1. GTDB lineage: Bacteria > Bacillota > Clostridia > Oscillospirales > CAG-272 > DTU064. The sequence goes on along the minus strand of CAYXHC010000021.1, from coordinate 1,614 downwards.
AGCTCCTACTTGTCAAGCGATTTAGGAATTATAATTCCTATATAAAGGAATTAGGAGTACTGTTTATGCTGTTGTTCGATTTTAGCGCTATTGGAAATAAGCTTTATTCGTTTCGCAAACGGATGGGGATGACTCAAGCGGAGGTCGCGGAGGCTGCAGGGATCGCAGACAGAACGTATGCGGATATTGAGCGCGGAACCGTAAATATGCGGATCGAGACCGTTTTGCGGATCTGCGACGTGCTGCACATCACTCCCGACGAAGTGCTGACCGACGACGGAAGCTCTGTTGTCGAGCGACAGTCGGAGATCCTGGAGCGGCTGAACGCCTGCTCCCCGAAGGATAAACAAACAGCCTTCGATCTGTTAGAGGTGTTTTTGAGATCCTTGACGTAATAAAAAAGAGCCTTCACTGAAGGCTCTTTTTCTTATGCCTGTTACCTCGCCCGTTTGTCGAAGGAGGGGTTCCAGCCGTAAAAATTTTTGTAGTCCAGATTGTCCTGAGCTTCGCGGAGCGCTTCACCGAAGCGCTGATAGTGAACGATCTCGCGTTCGCGGAGGAAGCGGATGGGATCGCACACGTCGGGGTCGTCTATCATTCTGAGAATGTTGTCGTAGGTGACACGCGCCTTTTGCTCTGCTGCAACTGTGTAAGTACAAACTTTTCAGAAATTCCAGTGAATTTCGATAGGTACGACTCTTGTTCCGGGGAGCCGCTTGCCGACAGAGATATAATCGATCAGCATTTCCACCATTTCACGGGTAAGGCGTTCCGGATTTGTGTATTGCTCGATGATCTCACGGCGGTTATCGCCCTTTTCGATCTTCTCGTCGATCTCGGCGAAAGCCCTTTCGCTTTCTTCGATAGCGTGTTCGAAACGTTCCTTTTCCAGGGTGAAATCTTTCGAAAACTCCGCAAAAGCAGCCTCGGAAATAACTCCTTTTACCTTGTCTAAGTAGAGAGTTTGAATGCCTTTTGAGTAATCGTCGAATTTTTTTCGGTACGCATCGAGATTTGAGAGTATGAGCTTCTTCTGCTCCTGCAGGTTGTTGCAAAATTCGATGTTGCGCTCGATCTCGTCTTTGTCAAGGTATTCTGCGGAAAGTCTGTTTATCTCGTCAATTATAAGCCGCTCCAAACGGTCAACCGAGATAAACGCTCCCTCGCAAGCGTCCTTGGATACGTGACGATTTGGGCATTTCAGATAGTGCCTGCCGTGATTTTTAGAGGATCGCATCACGTATCCGCAATTGGCGCAGCGAGCTTTTCTGGCAAAAAGTCCGATCTTTCCCGTGCTGAACGGCTTTGTTTTATTTGCGATCATAGATTGTACTCTGTCCCACAGCGCGTGGTCAATGATCGGCTCGTGTGTTCCCTCAACTCTGTACCAGTCACTTTTTGGGCGCGGTTTATTCTGCTTGGTCTTGTAAGAAACACTCCCGTATTTGCCCTGCACCATATTGCCGATGTATATCTCATTGACCAGCATATCGGAAATCGCAAAGTATTTCCAAAGGGTGCTGTTCTTGGCCGTGGGCTGTTTGTAGCGCAATCCCTTAAGACGCTTGTATTCGGTTGGATTGGGGATGCCTCGGTCGTTGAGCATACGGGCGA
>CAYXHC010000020.1:0-28241 GCA_964464905.1 uncultured Lachnospiraceae bacterium | reverse complement strand
AATATCTACCATTTAGGCTGTTTTTGTATTGTCTGCACAAATTGGGTCAGTTCACCAAGTCACAAGCTTTTTTGTTTTGCTTATTTTTCTTATTTGCTCGTTTCCGCAATGAAAAGATCGATCTGATCGGTGATAACGGAAAGGCTCTTTCTCCAGAAGTCGGGATCCGTAAGGTCGATGCCTGCGATGCCCGCAACCCCCTCAACTGTATCAACGGTGGTTGCCTTAAGAAGCGCACGGTACTTGGGAAGGAACGCCTCGCCCTCTTCAAGATACTTTGCATAAAGTCCTCTTGAGAAAAGACCGCCGAATGCATAGGGGAAATTATAATAGCTGAGTCCCGCGCTGTAGTAATGGCTCTTGCAGCACCACATATAAGGATGCATATAGTCGGGATCGAGACCGTCGCCGTATGCCTCGCGCTGTGCCCAAAGCATTATCTTTTCAAGGTCGTCTGCGAAAAGGAACGTGTCGTTTCTGCGGCGGATGACCTCATCCTCAAAGAGAAAACGGGAATAAATGTCTACGATGATCTGTGTGGAATCCTGTATCTGGCTTTCGATAAGACCAATCTTTTCCTCGCCCTCTGCCTTTGCTATTGCATCGTTGACGATGATGAGCTCGTTGAAGTTGGATGCCGTTTCAGCGACAGGCATAGTGTAGCCAGTGTTGAGCGGACGGTGGCTCTCTATCATCTGTCCGTGATATGCGTGGCCAAGCTCGTGCGCGAGTGTTACGACGGAGCCGAAGCTGCCGGAGTAGTTCGTGAGTATGCGGCTCTGTCCGATAAAGGGCAGATTGGAGCAGAATGCGCCGCCGGACTTCCCTGCACGCGGGTAAAAATCGATCCATTCTTCTTTGAAGGCGCGGTCTGCCATATCTGCAAGATCGGGAGCAAAGGACTTGAAATGGTCAACGAGATATGCGTGTGCCTCCTCTGCCGTGTAGGTGGTGCCGCCCGCTTTGCCCATAGGCGCAAGAAGGTCGTACCAGGGCAGACCGTTTTTGTGACCGAGGAGTTTTGCCTTGTGCTTCATATATTCGCGGAATTTAGGCATAGCCTCTCGCATTGCCTCAAGCATAGCGTCGAGAGTTGTTTTCTGCATACGGGAGTTTTCCAGCGTCATTGCAAGGGGATTTTCATATCCGCGAAGCTTTGCTTCGGTGTTTACCTGAGCCTTGATGCTGTTCAATGCAAACGCGATGGGATCCTTGAACTTTTTGTACGCTGCAAGTTCTGCCTCATATGCTGTACGGCGTTCCTCGGGGTCTTCGCTGTCGGCAAGACCTCTGATAGCGGGAAGCGTCGTTACGCCGCCCTTGTATTCCACCTCGACCGTTGCCGTCAGATATGATGCAAGGTCTCCCCATGCTTTGCCGCCGGAGATATTCATCTCTGCCATAACGGCTTCCGCTTCGTCACCAAGCTTATGAGAGACCGCATCGCGGATACGCTTAAAATAAAATCCGTACTGTGACAGCACCTCATCGTCTGCAATAACAGCATCGATATCTTCAATTGCGCCAACGTATTTCTGAAAAAGCACCGTTTCTCCCGTTGCGGATGCAGAAAGTGCGGAGAGCTTCGTCATATAACTCGCAACGGCGGTGTCGGAGCTGTCTGTAGAACGGCGCAGACTGAAAAAGCTTCCAAGACGTCGTGAAGCAACAGCGATATCCTCCGTAACACCGATAACGGTGCGAAGCTCCTCAGCCTTGTTATCACCCGTAAGGGAATTCACAGCTTTTTTATATTCCTCGATAAGGGATTCGTAGCAAGCCATATCCTCCGCCAGCTTCGGATCGTCCATACCGAGATAGAGTGCGTTAAGTGACCATTCGTTATACATACTGTTTACCTTTCATTCGTTTGCTTTCGTTTTCATATATTTTACCATTATATAACTCACTCGTCAATGAAATAGCGCCTTATGTAATGCAAGGCACTATTTACACTTTGAAAAAAGTTTGATATAATAAAATCATAAAAATGAAAAGAGGTCTTCCTATGAATAAAAAAACTAAAGAAAAACTGATAACCGCAGCAATAATCGCAGCAGTTGCCGCGGCGGTAGTATGGCTCTTCTTCGGCGGTATCGATCACATCGAAGACACTAACGGACCCGACGACTATTCGCTCACCACTGTCACCGACGAAGACATCATCAATATGAATCTCGGCGCCAAAGGCTACAAAAAGTCAACGGGCAGCATCTCCCTCGGCGAAAATTTCAGCGCCACATCGGGCGTGATCTTTTCCGCAGATCAATTCACCGGTGTTTATGAGGTCCTGTTCGATAACTACATAATCCCCTCAGATTTTGCTCTTACCATATCGGGTTTTTCCGTTTCCGGGGGCAACTTCAAAATGGTGGTCGTTAACGACAGTGAGATCATAGCAACGATAGACCCCGCCGAAACGAACGAGATACGCATCGACGACCTGACGGGTTACGTTTCCCTCCGCATCGCTGGCGAGAGTGCCGCTTTTCAGTTCCATATATCCGACCATGAGTATGAACAGTTCCAGCATAATGATTAAAAAGATCCGAGGCTCCGCCTCGGATCTTTTTTTTGCAGAACGGCAAAATGTGAATTCCGCCCTGTGTTTTAGTTGCCAAAAGCATATTCCCGATGAAGATCCCATTCTCTCTCGTGCAGGCCGCGCCGACGGGCGCGCGGAAAACGATGATGCCCGTCAAAACGTAACGGTACGCGCAGCGGACCTCCGAAACCCTTAAGCTTGCTCCACTTTTATGGTATTGGTATTACCTGAATGTCCGTTTATGGGACCTCCAGTGAGAACGATATTATCTCCGGGCTGCAGATCGAAAATACTGAGAGCGCTCTTCTTTGCGGTGTAGAACAAAACGTCCATAGACGTGAATTCTTCGGTCAGCACGGGTGTTACCGCCCAGCTAAGGGCAAGCTTTCTCCACACCTTCCTGTCGGTAGTCATGCCGATGATGTCAACGGGACAACGGAAACGGCTGACCATTCTTGCGGTGGTGCCGCTCATAGAACATACTGCTATCGTTTTTGCATTCACGTCAATAGCCATCGAGCAGGTTGCGTGGGAGATCGCATCCAGATTGTTCTTGATACGGAATTCAGTGTTCAGAAAACGCTGCCGATAGTTGATATGCTGCTCGGTATATTCGCAGATCTCTGCCATATTCTTAACCGCCGCAACGGGATATTTACCGACGGCTGATTCACCGGAAAGCATCACGGCAGAGCTTCCGTCATAAACAGCGTTGGCAACGTCAGATATCTCTGCGCGCGTCGGGCGAAGGTTATGTATCATAGACTCCAGCATTTCCGTAGCCGTGATGACTCGCTTGCCCAACAGACGGCACTTGCTTATCAGCAATTTTTGCACGGAAGGAACCTCAACAAACGGGATCTCAACTCCAAGGTCGCCGCGAGCGATCATAATTCCCTCGCAAGCCTCGCAAATACTTTCAATATTATCAACACCGGCGCGGTTTTCTATCTTTGCAATGATATCGATGTTACTGCCACCGTTGTCGTTCAAAAACTTGCGCAGATCGAGTGCGTCCTGCTTCGTTGACACGAAGGAGGCTGCCACGTAATCCACATCGTTTTCAATTCCGAAAAGAATATCTGCCTTGTCTTGCTCAGACAAATATGGTCCGGACATGACCTTATTCGGGAACGACATACTCTTGCGGTTGCTGAGTATTCCTCCGACGATCGTGTGACATACCGCTTTCGTATCTTTCAACGATACGACCTCAAAAACCACAAGTCCATTATTGACTAAAATCCGGTCTCCGACCGACAGATCATCTATTAAACCCTTGTAGCTGACGCTGACCTGCGTTTCATCACCTTCAACGTCCTCGGTAGTGAAAGTAAACTCGCTTCCCTCCTGAATATCCACACTTCCTCCCTTGAAAGTCCCGATACGGTACTCAGGACCTTTGGTATCCAGCATAATGGCAATAGGCAGATCCAGCTTTTCTCTGACTTTTTTCACAATATCAATTTTTTCCTTGTGTTCTGCATGGGTGCCGTGAGAAAAATTCATTCTGGCAACGTTCATACCCGCCTGACACATCTCGGTTAAAATCTTCTCGGTCATGCAAGCAGGGCCAATGGTGCAAATTATTTTTGTCTTTCGCATAAAGACCTCCGAAATCATAAAAATCGCTTCTCTATTTTACTTTCAACCCGCGCAATTGTCAACCATTCTACCGGCGATATTTCTCCGTACAACCGATTTTGCAAAAATTCAGTTGGTTAAAAAATTCGTCCAATGTATATTATTTCAATTGCTTCAGCAGAGGTTAACCGGCGCTTGCCGCGATATCAACCGTGCTGAAATTATAAAACTCACACACTCACCAATCTTTTCGTTCTGCTTCTGATGTGGAACATTTCATAAAAGTCGTCTCCGGATCACCATTGATCAGATCACGGGAGCACAAAAACAGACAGGGGCAAACTGCCCCTGTCTGTTTTCATCCCATCGCGTCCAGCATATTTTCAATAAAGATCCCGTATCCGCGTGTGGGGTCGTTCACAAGCACGTGAGTAACGGCACCGATGAGCCTGCCGTTTTGGATCACGGGAGAACCACTCATCCCCTGCACGATTCCGCCCGTTCTGCGGAGAAGCTCCTCGTCGGTGACGGTGATGATGAAATTCTTACACTCGCCGCCGGACTTGTCTATGTCCGAGATCGTTGCCTTATAATCTCGCATCTCGCCGTCGGAAAGAGTACATCTTATGGTTACCTCACCTTCAACGACCTGACTTTTCTTTGCCACCGCCATAGTCTCGCCGCCATACGGAAGCTTCGTCAGTACGCCGTAGATGCCGGTGCGTTCGTTTTTCGTGACCTCACCGATCTTTTCGATACCGAAATACCCCTTCAGCTCACCCGGCGCACCCGCGGCGCCGCGGTTTATCCCGCAAAGCGTCACCTCCGTCACGGTGCCGTGGGAAAGAGGGAGCAGCTCGCCCGTTTCGGAATTACATATCCCGTGACCGAGACCGCCGAAGCGACCGCTTTTCTCATCATAAAAGGTGACGGTGCCGATCCCTGCCGCAACATCGCGTATCCACATCCCTGCACGGCGCTTGCCGTCTTTGTCGGTAACAGGACTCAGCTTCGCCTTATGTGTTGCGCCGCCACGGCGGTAAGTGACCGTTATTTCCCCCGTTGACGCAGAGATCTTCCCTGCCAGCTCCTCCGCCGACGACACCTTTTCACCGTTTATTTCAAGAATCACGTCGCCTGTCAAAAGTCCCGCATCCTTCGCCGGACAAAGATCACCCGATGGCGTTTTCACTCTTTCGAAACCTGCCACAGTGACTCCCTCCGTATGAAAACGGACTCCGAAGGGCATCCCGCCCACTGTCACTCTCGTCTCCGTTGCTGCCTCCGCTGTCAGCGTCATACTTAACAAAAGCACCATGGCAAGTACGATGAGACTTATTTTTTTCATTGTATTATTTATCCGCATTTTCCACCTGAATTTTTTGCCGTTTACGCTCATTGACGTGATATCGTCACGTCGGTTATTAATCTGCCCGAAGGGAGCGATTTTTATGATATGCAAATTTAGCTCGCAGAGTAATAGAAAAACGTGTTCGGCAATAGAGGAATATTTAGTTAAAAATGTTTTCTGATCGCGTCGAGCGCTCCTTTTTCAAGCCTTGACACCTGCGCTTGTGAGATACCTATCTCTCCTGCGATCTCCATTTGCGTTTTTCCGCGGTAATATCGCATCTCGATGATGGACCGTTCCCGCGGCGAAAGTTTGCGCAAAGCCTCTCGCAGTGCAATATCCTCCAGCCACACCTCGTCCGAGCATTTATCGTCAGATATCTGATCCATAACGTAAATGGGATCGGATCCATCATTATACAAAGGGTCGTAAAGTGACACGGGATCTACTATAGACTCAAGCGCTTCCGACACGTTTGCTGCAGTTTCTCCAAGCTCGCCCGCGATCTCCTCAAGCGTAGGCTCTCGTCCCGTCACAGAGGCAAGTCTTTCCTTAGCTCCGAGCGCTTTATACGCAAGATCTCTCAGCGATCGGCTGACTCGAATGGCGGCGTTATCGCGCAGGTATCTGCGTATCTCGCCTATTATCATCGGCACCGCATAGGTGGACAGCTCCACTTCCTTATCAAGATCAAAATTGTCGATTGCTTTGATAAGACCGATGCAGCCAACCTGAAAAAGGTCGTCCATATTCTCGTGCCGACTGCCAAACCTCTGGATTATTGATAAAACGAGCCGCAGATTTCCCGACACAAGCTCTGCCCGCGCTCCCTCGTCACCCTCGCGAACACGGCAAAGAAGCTCTCGCTTTTCATCGCTCGAAAGCGTTTTCAGCTTTGACGTGTTTACGCCGCATATTTCAACCTTGTTATAATACATTCCCTTAGCCGTTCCCTTTTAGATATATCGGATATTGTTTTTTCCGTATAAAAAGTATTGCCGTTCGGGAATATAATTAATACCAAAAAAGACGAATGCCGTATTTTGGTAAGCATTCGTCTTTTCATTACTTATATTAGATTGTGTTTACACGAAATTGAAATACGCAAGCTCCCACACACCTCCGCTGACTATCCATATCATGACGTAGGTGCCGTTTGCTTCTTTTTCGAATTTATAATATTTACCGTGAGATTCAAAATCGACCTTGACCCCGTAGCAATTGTCGGCGTATTTCACCATATCGTATATGTCGGTCTCAAGCTTATCCACCGTAAAATTACTGTTATACTTCATGGAATCGTAGGAGACCTCGATGATATCGTACGCATCGGAGCCCTCCTTAACGTGGGCGATAACCTTTTCGTAATTTTCCTTTGTGTAATCGGTTCCTTCATAGGAATATTCGATATAAAGCTCGGTGAAGCTCAGCGCCTCGCTGTAAAGGGTGTTCATTTCCGACTCGGACGGAGCAGGATAGAAGGTATAAACGCCGTTTTCACTTGCAACGACGCAGTTTTCATCGGAAGACGTGAACTTTGGTTCACTGTAAAGTCCGGACACAACGTATTCAACGGAGGTCTTTTCCGTTTTTACGTATTTTTTCACCGCCTCGGGGACGCTGTATTCACCGGCGTCGGAGGTGATGCTTTCCTTGGGCACGAGAGTGCCGTTGCAGTAAAGATCAAGGTCGTCGGGCAGACGCACCGTGTACGACGACTTATACGAATCGGGATAATTATAAGCCGCATCGTAACCGTCTGCCGTTACGGGAGACAGCGTCTCGCCGTTCAGCGTCACTATCACCTCGGGAATATGATGGAGTCCGTTCACCGTATAGACAGCACATTTAGGTGCAGTTTCCGCTTCGAACACGGCAGCATCGAAGGCGACGACTTCGCCCGTCATATATTTATCAGACAAGGCGACACCATTGAGAGTTACCGCTGAGCCTGCGGGCACAGCCACCGTATAAACGCTGTCAGCGGCTGCGTAATCCGAGGTATACATGCCCTCGGCGGGATTGGCAAGCGCGATCTCGCCGTCCGCGCCATAGGCACGGCAATCAGCGCTGCCGAAAATGCCGTTTATCTCATATATCGCAAGCTCGTAGCCAAAGCTGTCGTCACGTTCAAACTCGGTGACTCCACTCCCCGCCTCAAGCGTTCCGACGATACAAGCATCAGACACGTCATATCCGTTAAGGGTAAGCTTCGCGTCGGCAGGAACGATAGCCGTCACCGTTACCTGTCGAGACGTTATCCATTCGTCGTTCGCCTTGGCGCCCGTGACGATATAATCGTCAAATCCGTATCTGCCGCCGCTCGTAGCGGCTACTGTGAGGGAAAGTATCTTTTCACCGCAATAAACGTCGAAAACTCCCCCGTCGGCGCCTGCTGCCGCAACGTATGTAAGATCGTTTTCCGCCACCACAGCGACGATCTCGCCCCAAAGCACGTCCTCCGTTTCATAGCCGGAAAACAGCTCCGCAGCGGTAGGGATAAAAAGTTCTGCTATCGCTTCGGAATCAAGGTCGCTTATATAATCCTCGACCGCCCTTTCTGGGCGGAAATATTCAAATGCCCTTATGAAATCGTAAAGCAGGAAATTCACCGCCGCAATGATAACCACAAGGAATATGCACATTACCGTATAAGCGTGCCAGAAAACTTTCTTTTTTTCATTCATCTTTTTCATGCTTCACCTGCTCCCACCAAAAATACGTTAGGCAGCTTTCGCTCGCCGAAAAAGTATGCGCTCTGATTCATCGTTTCGCCCTTATAGACCATAAGAGTGGACGAGCCACCGTCGAGATTGGCAGCATTCACGGCGCCATATTTGACCATTTCGTTTACAAGGTCGTTGTAGGTCGCTCCGAGAGAGTCCGCTTGTCTGCCATTGATGACAAGCAGCAAGACGGCACCGTCGGCTCTCTGCCCTATGGCAGTACGCGGGTTCAGTCCGCCGCCGAGGGCGCGCTTAGTATTCTGCGGAACGCCGTTACAAACGAGCATAGGACCGTGCTCGAAATTAAGTCCTTCGACGATACCTCTGTCAAGAGCCTCCTGCCCCGTCATATTACCAACGATGAGAACGTGATTTTTGTCAAATCCGATAACGCATTTATACTCCGTCGCCGCGTCTCCCCAAACGATGTTGCCGTCGCTGATAACGATACCTTCGGGAACGGCGCCGGTGCCGTTTCCACCCTCGTCCCAGAATCCTCCGGCATTGATGCCACCGATGGCGTTTGCGTCGGAAACAAAGTCGCGCAGGGATTTGCCCTTATAGCTTTCGCCGTAAGCGGAAAGCGTACCGAGCGAGACCCGTGCGGGATCGGTCACTATCATAAGGGTACCGTTATACGTCTTTCCCTGTATCTTAACGATCTCGATACCGTCGTCATTTTCCGGAACCGAGGTCTCGGTGCCGCTGTCGGTCTCCGTTTCGTCGCCGCCGGAGCTGCCGTCGGGAGGAACCGTCTCGCTTCCGCCGTCTGAGGCGGTGGTCTCATTGCCATCGGTGTCGATGCCGACCGTATCCTTTGAGGGGATATCGATAAGCGACGGATCCGTTATATCGTTGTTTTCAACGTCGGTCTGCAATATATCCGCTATCTCCGCTTCCGTGAAATAAATACGTGCAAGGAATTTGGCAGCAGACGTTTCCATAACGCTTTGAACGAAAAGATTGCTCGCTGTGGGAGACGGGCCCTTTGCAAGAATAAGCATCACGGAATACGCCAGAACCAAAAGTGCGGCGAGCACCGTGAATATAACGAGCATCGTTCTGCCGAAATATACGAGGGGGCGATTATAATCTTTCTTTTTCATCTAATATGTCCTTTTCAAGGTTGTGTACACGAAGATCAGCCGTACGAAGATCAAGCAGTGCGTGACGAATGATATGTGGAAAAGCGAACTATGTAAGATCACAATAACAGTTTACCACAAAAACCAACCTGTGTCTACATCGTGCTTTTACATAAGGCATCCTTTTTTTGCTTGAAACAAAAATTCATATTGCCTTTTGCGAAAATCTATGTTAAAATCGTGTACGAAAAATCACCGAAACGGAAGGACACATAAGATGGGCGACCGTAAAAAGAAAAACAAACACCGTCGCCGCCGTTACGTTCTGCCTATGCTCAGACTTGAGTTGAAATGCTACGTGAGACCGATCCTTATTACTTCTGTTGTTTTTTTATTTGCACTTTCGCTCACGGCCGCCGCAGTTCTTTGGTTTGACAGGCTTCTCGGGGCAGCATACGTTTTCCTTTATCTTTCGATGATTGCCCACGAAACGGTGACCGTGCTGGTCCCCCTGCTGCGTACTATACGCGATATCAAGGAGACTCCCCTCTTTTCATCTGACGACAGAATACCGAAGTCTCCGCGTCCGTACGCCTCGGATCTCGCTCTGGCACGCATTATATCCGGTTTACTTTTCTCGCTTTTCGCAGTAGTTCTTCACGGCGCAGCTGATGCTTTTATCACCGTTCTCGGCAGTCACTGCTACGACGGATATACGCCAACCCTTATCGCCACTTCCGTCGCTTTATTCGCGCTTCTTTTTTATTTCACGGCCGTGGCTGTTGCCGCTTCTGCCGATTATTCCGGAAAAGCAAAGTCGCCGCGTCGCCGCGTTGCCTTCAGCGGCGTACTCCTATACACGCTTGGTCTTATGATCCTGACCGTCACGGTCATTTGTCTTTCGACCGTTCCTTTAGGATCGGACGCCATCGCTGATATGGCTGAATCGGGTCTCAATCCCATAACGGCGGTGTGGTTATCGCTTATCTATCTTGCCGTGTCACTGTTACGCATCGTATATCTTTATTTCATCATCAAACGCCGCCTGCGCCGCGCACTTAAACTATCGTAGTGCAAAAAAGTTAATCATACATTCAAAGCACGAAAGGAACAACGATTATGAAACACACCGATTTTGCTCCCCATCCGCCTATGGGCTGGAACAGCTGGGACTGCTACGGCGCAGCCGTAAACGAAGAGCAGCTTCTCGGCAACGCGCAGTACATGAAGGATCACCTTCTCGCTCACGGCTGGGATATCGTCACCTGCGATATTCAGTGGAGCGAGCCTAATGCGTTTGACACCAACTATACTGCAAACGCTCCTCTTTGCATGGACGAGTACTCCCGTCTCATTCCTGCGCCCACGCGCTTCCCCTCCTCCGCAAACGGACAGGGATTTTTACCCATATCCCGCAAGATCCACGAAATGGGCCTTAAATTCGGTATTCATATCATGCGCGGCATTCCCCGCCAGGCTATCTATCAGAGAACGAAGATCAAGGGCACTGATATGACGGCAGATCAGGTTGGCGATCCCTTCTCCACCTGCGGCTGGAACAGCGATATGTACGGCGTTAACCCCCATTCAAAGGGTGCCCAGGCATACTACGATTCCCTTTTCGAGCTTTACGCAGAGTGGGAGATCGACTTCGTTAAGGTTGACGACATCGCCGTTACCGGCGCACATTTCCACGAGCCTCACAGAAACGGAGGCGCTCCCGGTGTTGCTGAGATTGAAATGATCCACAAGGCCATTATGAAATGCGGACGTCCCATCACCCTCTCCCTCTCCCCCGGCCCCGCTCCCATCGAATGTGCATGGATGTTCAAGAAGAACGCAAATATGTGGCGCCTCACCAATGACGTATGGGATAACTGGACGGCAGTTCTTCATATGTTCGAGCGTTGCGAGACCTGGCAGGGTCACGGTGGCGACGGTGTATGGCCCGATTGCGATATGCTACCCTTCGGCCATATCAACTGCAACAACCGCAGCGGCGACAACTACTGCCGTATGACTAAGAACGAGCAGATCTCTATGATGAACCTTTGGAGCATCTTCCGTTCTCCCCTTATTGTTGGTGCAGAGCTTCGCGACAACGACGAGTTCACCCTTAATCTGCTCACAAACGACGAGGTACTCCGCCTCAATAAGCATTCCTACGATCCCAATCAGATCTACCGCCGCCGCGGCGCCGTTGCCTGGTACTCTCACGACGACAACTCCGACGGTGAAGGCGAATACTACCTGGCACTCTTTAACCTGAAAAACGAAGAAGCAACCGTTACCGTTAAGGCAGAGGAGATCGACGAGTTCCAGCTTGCAGGCAAGCAGATACGTGACCTTTGGGAACACAAGGACATCGGATCCGCAGGCGAAGTGTTTGAAGCAGTGCTTCCTGCACACGCGAGCGCGATCTACAGGCTGAAATAAGCGATATTCCGCAATCGCCAAACACGATTCGTTAAATTTCGACAACCGCATATAACATAGAAGCTCCCGCCGAAGTATCGGTCGGGAGCTTCTATTTTCGTTTAATATCCGATTTTTTTCATTGTTTCTTCGAGAATAAGCCTCATTTCGTCCTCTTTTTGCCTCATGTCCTCTGCAAGCTTCAGTCCTACACGGGCGCGGCGCAGGTTCTGCCCCTCGTAAGAGGTCTTGAAGTAAATATCCCCTTCAAGGTAATCAGTTAAAAAGCGTATGGCACATTCAAGAGTCATAAGTCTGCCCGCTATGGGGATCAGCGAAAGCTCGCCTTTCGTTAAAACGCCGCCGACTTCGGATAGATATCCTTCCGTAAATGCGCGAAACATCGGAAGCGACGCGACGACCTTCGAGGTGTCCGCCTCGTCCTCCGCTGCAGGATTCATTCCCACGCGAAGTGCGTCTCCGTAATCGTAGAGCATAGATCCCGGCATAACGGTATCGAGATCAATAACGCATATCCCCTCTCCGGTCTCCTCGTCGAAAAGGACGTTATCAAGCTTCGTATCGTTGTGTGTGACGCGCAAGGGCACGTCCCCTGCCGCGATCGCGTTTGTTACGGAGGAACAGAAGTCTGCGTTCAACTTCACGTATTCGATCTCAGGCAAGATCGAAGCGGCACGCCCCATCACGTCACCTTCGAGTGCACGAAGAAAATTCTCATACCTAACGGGCGTATTATGAAAATCCTTTATAGTCTCGTGAAGCTTTTCCGCAGGATAGTCCGCAAGCATAGACTGAAATCTGCCGAACGCTTCGGCAGCACGAGCGAAAACGGCAGTGTCGTTTGCAGTTCTGTGAGTTATGACGCCGTCAACAAAAGTGAACATACGGAACACGCCAGCCTCCGTTTCGAATAAAAGTCTTCCGCGCTTCGTCTTTATGAGGCGAAGCGTGCGGCGGGACGCATCGAGTCCTTCGGACTCACACTTTCCTCTGATGTGCGAGGTCACCCCGTCGATATTCTCCATCACGGCGCAGGGGTTACCGAAAATGTACGTATTGATGCGCTGGAGAGTATAAGTCCCCCTCTCGCCCATCACTCTGTACGTGTCGTTTATATGACCGTTTCCGTATGCCCTTGCCGAAACGAATCTGTCACCCGTATTAAAGGACGAAAACAGCTTTTCAATATCGATAACTTCCATTGCCGCACCTCAAGTATCCGTAATATAGTTACATTATACACGCTTACGTCAAAAGACACAAGCAAAAAGCCACGGAAAGGGAGTTTCCGCGGCTTTCGTATTTCAAAAGCGATTATTTTCCGTATGCTTCCTCGTCACAAACGAGAGTGACGTCGGGATGGATGGAAAGAAGAGATGCAGGGCAAGAGGTCGTTATCCTGCCCGAAAGAACTCCGGCAACGGCCTCGCGCTTGGAAGCACCGGATGCGGCGATAACTATCTTCTTTGCGCGGAGAATGGTGCCCATTCCCATAGTAACGGCTGCATCGGGGATCACCTCGTCTTCGCTGAAGAAGCGGGCGTTTGCGTCCATAGTGTCCTCAGTAAGCGCTGTTTTATGTGTATCGGGCCAGAGCCATTCGCCCGGCTCGTTGAAGCCGATGTGTCCGTTTCTTCCGATTCCGAGAAGCTGGATGTCGATGCCGCCCGCGCCCTTGATAGCTTCTTCATATTCGGCGCACATACGGTCGGGATCGTCACAATCTCCGTCGGGAACGTGAACATTTTCGGGTTTTATGTTTATCTTTGAGAAAAGCTTCTCATTCATAAAATAATGATACGACTGACGGTTATCCGACTTCATAGGATAATACTCGTCAAGATTGTAGGAACTGACACGGGAAAAATCAATTTCTCCTGCCTCATACATCTTTATAAGTTCACCGTACGCCCCTACCGGGGTGGAGCCTGTGGCGAGACCGAGAACGCACTCAGGATCGTTTTTCACCACGTCGGCAATTATTTCTGCAGTTGCTTTTGAAAGCTCGTTATAATCTTTACAAATGATGACCTTCACTTCGTTCACCTCTTTAATTTGTTAAGCGTTATTACGCAGATTCGCATATACAGTATACGCTGTATGTGCCAAAGCCGTCAACCAACATAAATGTTCATTTTTTGCAAACTATTATTGCCACTCGCGCTGTTTTCGCGATAACAAAACGGTTATCAGCCAAATCCGACAGCTTTGTTTTTCGAATTTGTCACCTCTCAGTTGCCATGCACCTCTGACAGAAAGCCAAGCCATTCGTCCTCGTGTTCAACAAAATAGAGAGGACACATTTTACCCGTCACGTCGTAATGGCGTATAACACCGCCTTCCTCTATGCCGTATACATCGCAAAGCCAGCGGCAAAGCTTAACTAAAGACTCATAGGTCTCCGCTGTAAATTTGCCGCTTTCGTCCGGATGACAGCACTCGATAGACACAGTATCGGAGTTTCGGTTGTTAGAGCAGTACGCCACCTCGCCGAGAGGCACGCATTCGATGATCTTGCCATCCGGTCCGATTATGAAATTACTGCTTGCGTATGTAGCGCCCGACGTAGCAAGTCCTGCAAAATAATTGCGGTTTGCTTCTGCCGTCGTACCGGGATTGGCAACGTAATGGACTACGATGCCCACGATATCATCGGTTTTTTTGCCCGGTCGTGAATAATCGTTTATCGGTATATGAGCCTCCTCTATCCAATCGGGCAACTCGATCACTTCTCCGTCGTTGTCGTAGCGAACGATGTCGTCCTTGCTTTCGCGGTATACGGCAGCGATCGCAATAGCGACAGTTATAACGATGCTCACCAGTATCACAGCGCCGGCAACAGCAGCACCGACAAGAAGCGTTGGCTTCTTTAATTTGTTTTTTTCAGTCTTCTTTTTTATCGCTCTTACAGGAGGAGCGCCTTTTTCATATTCGCTTTTCATAAGTCACTCTTTCTCTTTATGTTTTTCTATAATTATACACGATAGGCAAGTTAAATTGATCACGCAAAGCATAATGTTAACATATAATTAATCAATGCAATCTTTCAACGCTATTGAAAAACAAATTTTTCAAGTGTATAATATTGGCGTTAAGAATATGATGATTTACACAATATACATAAGGAAAAGGCACTCTGATGAAAAAACTTTTATTACTCGCAAATCCCGTAGCCGGCACCACAGGACTTACGGGTCATTTACTCGATATAATAGATAAATTCGTCGTTGCGGGTTACGAAGTCACAGTTGAAACAACGCAACGTCAAGGTCACTGCATAGAGATAATAAAGGAAAAGGGGATCCGATACGACACAGTAGTCGTATCCGGAGGCGACGGCACGTTGAACGAAGCCATCTCTGCCATGCTTATGCTGAAAAATACCGCAGACAGTGTTCCCACCCTCGGATATATACCCGCAGGCACCGTCAACGATTTTGCTCGCAGTCACGATATCCCGTTAAACAAATCAGCGGCGGCGGACGTTATTGCAAAAGGCAACACAAAAAAATGCGACATCGGACTTCATCAGAATCGCCCCTTCGTTTATGTCGCCGCATTCGGATCGTTTACGGACACCTCATACGGAACACCCCAAAAGCTGAAAAACGTTTTCGGCAAGCTTGCGTATCTCCTTTTCGGTGCATCAAGGCTTCACACTATACTGACACCTCACAAAATGAAGATAGAATACGATGGCGGTGTTATCGAGGGCGAGTTCGTTTACGGAAGCGCCTCAAACTCCAGTTCCGTCGGCGGTATGAGATTGCCGCTCAGATCAGACGTTTCCCTTGACGACGGAAAATTCGAGGTCATCCTTTTTGAACGCCCCTCATCTCCGCGGAAGCTCCGCAAGCTCACGAAAGCAATAATAACAAGGCGGGCAGACGGCTTTGCCGCTTATCAATTCTCAACGGAATGGCTCAGGATAACGAGTGAAAACGAGATCCCGTGGACCATTGACGGAGAATTCGGCGGCAGCCACAGCGTGGTAGAGATCAAAAACATACACCATGCCATCGACATCATCGTTCCCGAAAACTGCTCTTTTTTCGGCGAAGCAAAAAAGGTATAAGGAGAACCGACTATGAGAAAGTTTTTAGAACTGTTTTCATCTTTTTTCAAAATAGGACTATTCACATTTGGCGGGGGGTATGCTATGCTCCCTATGCTTCAGCGTGAGCTGGTTGAAGCAAAGGGCTGGGAGACCGAGGACGATCTTCTCGACTATTTCTCCATCGCTCAGTGTACCCCCGGTATCATCGCTGTAAACACCGCCACGTTCGTTGGCCGCAAGCAGGGCGGCATCATCGGTGCTGCGGCAGCCACGCTTGGCGTCGTGTCGCCGTCTCTTATCATCATCTCCCTCATCGCGGCGCTTCTATCCAATTTCGCAGAGCTTGAGGTCGTCGCGCACGCCCTCGTTGGCATTCGCGCCGCTGTTTGCGTTCTTATCGCCAATTCCGTTTTCAAGCTTGTTAAAAAGGCTGTCACGGACAAGGTCTCCGTTGCCATTTACTTATCGGTTCTCGTCCTTGCCGTTACCGGCATCGTGCCCACCGCCGTAGTAGTGGTAATCACTGCGCTTCTTGGATTTTTCATCTCACTCATCAAATCAAAGAAGGGAGGCGACGCTGAATGACGATTTTAAGACTGTTCGTTGAATTTTTCCTCACCGGTCTTCTTGCCGTTGGCGGCGGACTTGCAACACTTCCCTTCCTTTACGATATCGGTGCGCGCACCGGTTGGTTCACCGACGCCGATGTACTGAATATGATCGCCGTTTCCGAGTCCACCCCCGGTCCCATCGGCATCAATATGGCAACCTACACAGGATATATCACGAGCGGCTTTCTCGGCAGCATAACGGCGACCTTCGGGATCGTGCTTCCCGCATTCATCGCGATCTGCATCGTTGCAAAATTTCTCGACAGATATAAAACCTCTCCACTGACGCAGGGCACCTTCAAAACTCTGCGTCCCGCCTCAAGTGCGCTCATCACAGCAGCGGGACTTTCGGTGCTTAAGCTCACCGTTTTTCCGAATGGATTCGACCTTTCCTCATTCTCTGCCTTTTTCTCAGCCGTGAGCTACAAGTCGCTGATACTTGTGGCTGTTATATTCATCGGCACACATCTCTGGAAGAAGGGACATCCCATCGTTTTCATCCTTGCAGCGGCTGTAATGGGTATCGTTTTTAAGCTTTGATCAGCAAAAAGCCGTCAGGTGACTTTTAACCTGCGGCTTTTTTACATGCGGTTGCATTTATTTATGCCCCGACTTGACAAACGGGAAGATTTATTATACAATATTCAAAGATTAATCAATTACACGGAGGCTCTATATGGCAGAAAAGGTAAAAGGTAAATACCTTATGTATAAAGGCAAGCCTCTCGTACGCGAGGGCAACACCATATATTACGGTAACATGAACGACGATTACGTTCTTCTTTTCGTTATTATGACGTACAAGGAAGAATTAGGTCATCAGGTTCCCGATATGATTATCATCCAGATCCTTTCAACAAAGGATAATATGAAAATAGTCAAGCAGGACGTGAAAAAGGGCTTTTACGAGGCCTTTGACACCGGCGTTATCTGGCTTGAAAGATACGTTGGCGCAGATTCCAACGAAAAATAACGGTATTATACGCTGTCGGCACAATTGTTTCGGTCGCGGCGTATTTTGATTTGAATCACATGTTTTTCACCGGGGGACGATCTATGAAAAAAGCAAACGTTATGAAAAGCAAAAGAAGCGGCTCCGCCGTCACGGTAATATCGGCACTTATACTGGTTCTGTCTATGATGCTGTGTCTTGCGGCGTGCAGTGCAAACGGCGGGAATGCTGATACAGACGGTACGGGCAACAATGCAGAAGACGCCATCGGTACGGTCGGCGGCACGAGCAACGAAAATGCCGGCACCGATGCCAGCGATACAGAAAACGCCGGCACCGACAAGGAAACCGACGAAGAAACAAATGCCGATACAGAAGCAAAAACCGACGGAGGCTCAGTAACGGACACCTCGACCGCAGACACAGAGACCTATCCCTCCGGGGATGACGCGGTCGATATCGGCGAACCTGAATTCATCAATCCTCTCACCGGTCTTGAAGCGGACGTTGATCTTTCAAATAAGCGTCCGGTTGCCATAATGATAAACAATCTCAAAAAGGCAACACCCCAGCACGGCATCACCGATGCTGACATAATCTACGAGATTCTTGCCGAGGGCGGCATCACCCGTCTTATGCTCGTAATCACAGAATACGAAGAGCTTGGTATTATCGGATCCGTTCGTTCCACACGTCATTACTACCTCGATTATGCATACGGACTTGATGCCATCATCGCTCACGCAGGTGGCAGTCCTATGGCTTACGACATGGTCGATACTCTCGGTCTGCCCAGCCTCGACGGTGTTCGTATGAATCTCGGCAATATGTATTACCGAGACGAGTGGCGCAAGGAAAATATGGGTTATGAGCACTCTCTTATGACTACGGGCGAACGCATCGTCGCCGGCATCAAGAAGAAGAACTACTCCACAACTCACAACGAATCCTTTACGAATACCATGGAATTCGTTGAGTATGGCACTCGTGTTGATCTTGAAGGCAAGGCTGCGACTCATGTTAAGCTGAAGTATCATTCAAGTCAAGTAGTAGATCTCGTTTACGATGAAGCCACCGACAAATACCTGCGCTATCAGTACAGCGGCATTGCCCACATCGACAAGAATAACGGTGAGCAGCTCGCGTTCGACAATATCGTTATAGTTCTCACCGATATCTGGCTGATCGAAGGCGACGTTAAGAATCGCCGCGACGTTACGACCACCGGCACCGGAAACGGATATTACGTTGCAGGCGGTGAATACATAGAGATCACATGGTCCAAGAAATCCGACGACGCACCTCTTATCATTACGGATAAAAACGGCAAGCCGATCGAATACAACAGAGGAAAAACATTCATTTCCATTTTCGACAAAGATTCGACCTGCAAGATCGACACATCCTCTTTCACCCCTAAAAGCTAAGTAAAAAAGGTCAGCATCTTATCGATGCTGACCTTTTTTAAGCTAGTGGAGGGGATTGAACCCTCGACCTGTTGATTACGAATCAACTGCTCTACCACTGAGCCACACTAGCATTTTTCGTGCTTGATTATTATACAATAAGCCGATGTCCTTTGTCAAGTGTTAAAAACAAAATAATTGGCGACACTTCTCCGCTACTCTCAAAGTATTGAATCGTCAGCGCGGATGTGTTAAAATAAAACCACCATAACGAAGCATTTTCCGGAGGGATAACTTGAACGCGAACGCTACATACAACATATCAAAGGATCCACGTGCCCCCGTTTATCTCGCAGAATGTAAAAAATACGACTCAGCCGTCATTCTCGGAATCCTTTCCGAGATAGGCAACCTTATGGGAGAGCTTGACCTGAAGGGTAAAAACGTCGTCATCAAACCGAATCTCGTTTCAAAAAGATCCCCCGACGAAGCTATTACGACGAATCCCATCGTGCTTGACGCAGTTATTACGTGGCTCTTCAAAATGGGAGCCGGCTCTGTCACCATTGCCGAGAGTCCCGGGGGAATATATTCCGTACAACGGCTTCGCGGCATCTACGCAGCATCAAAAACAGATAAAGTTGCGGCAAATCACGGCGCTATTTTGA
Source organism: uncultured Lachnospiraceae bacterium (assembly GCA_964464905.1). Lineage (GTDB taxonomy): Bacteria > Bacillota > Clostridia > Oscillospirales > CAG-272 > DTU064. The sequence continues at coordinate 8,820 of CAYXHC010000020.1, read as the reverse complement.
ATTACGATCTTGGCTACACCGAGACCCCACACCCCGAAGGAAAGGTCTGCCGTTTATTTGACGTGATCGACCCCATCCTTAAGGCAGACGTGATCGTGGACCTTTGCAAGCTGAAAACACACGCCCTCACCGGCATCAGCGCCTCCGTCAAGAATCTTTTCGGCGTCATTCCCGGCATCGTGAAATTTGAGATGCACTCCCGATATCCCGACTACAAGGATTTTTCCGCTATGCTCGTTGATCTTTGTGATCTCATCGTTTCCCGATGCGAATTCATATCCGTAACGGATGGGATCGTCGGTATGGAAGGCAACGGCCCAACAGCGGGCACGCCCAGGGACATAGGCGCGCTCGTCGTTTCACGCAACCCCTTTGCCGCCGACACTGTTGCCTCGTATCTTATCGGATGCGAGGGAAAGACCGATATGCTGAATGAGTCCGTCTGCCGCGGCTTCACCAATGCCACCCACGGAGACTGCAATCTCATCACCGTTGGCAACACGGATATTGAAAAGCTTGCGGTGAAGGATTTCAAGCAGCCTGATTCACGAAAGCACAACATCTTAGAAAAGCTTCGTACCTTCGGTGGCGGCAGTATCTATAAGCTCTTTGAGCCATACCCCGTCGTTGATCACAAAGCCTGCGTCGGTTGCGGCGAATGTGCCGCTTCGTGTCCTCGTCACACCATCATTATGAAGTCAAAAGAGGACGTGAAGGATGCATCCCGTTCGAAATCGAAGCGAGTTCCCGTTATCGAGAGAAATGACTGCATCAAATGCTTTTGCTGTCAGGAGCTTTGCCCGCATGGGGTGATAAAGATCAAAAAGAATCCAATCACGCGGATACTCAGCTGAAAAATGGAGCAAGAAAATGAAAATAACAGTCAAGGCTTACGCTAAAATCAACCTTTACCTCGCCGTTACCGGCCGTCGCCCGAATGGCTATCACGACATTGAAAGCGTTATGCAATCGGTGTCGCTCCACGACACGGTGACGGTGGCGCTTACACAGCACATGGGAGGCAGGAGCATTTCCCTTTCCTGCTCGGATACATCCTTACCAACAAATGAAAAAAATCTTGCATACCGCGCCGCGGCGGCTTATCTCGACACCACCGGTATGTATAACGTCGCCGTTCACATTGATATCGAAAAGAATATTCCCATTGCAGCCGGGCTTGCCGGCGGTTCTGCTGACGCGGCAGGTACTCTTATGGCTCTCAACGAGCTTTCCGATCACCCGCTCGACAAGGAAGCTCTTGCCGCGATAGGCGCAAAGCTTGGTGCCGACATCCCCTTTATCATTTACGGCGGCACGATGACGGCTCGTGGCATAGGCGAAATACTTACCCCCTGCCAGCCTCTATGTAATGCCATTATCGTTATCGTTCGTCCGAAGGAATCGGTGTCCACCGCTGCCGCTTACAGCATGATAGACGAGCGCGGTCTTTTTGGCGCTGACACTCCTCTTTCAGCTATGACAAACGCCCTTGAAAGCGGCAAGCTCGGCTCCGTTGCCGCATCGGCGTACAACGTCTTTGAAGCGGTGCTTCCCGAGGGCACGGAGGTCTTCAGGATAAAAAAGCTCCTTACTGAAAACGGCGCCGTGCTTTCCATGATGTCCGGATCGGGTCCCTCCGTTTTCGGTCTTTTCGAGGACGAAAAAACGGTTGCCGCCGCCTGCAACGCAGTTTCCCGCAAAGGCTACGGATACGAGATCTGCCATCCCGTTTCTTCTCTTTGAAATAGCGTTATATCAAAAAGTTTACATTTAGAAAATACGCCTGATATCCCGCTGTATTGACATCATACCCGAAAATATGATATTATTAATGAACAATTATACATTAATTTAAGGAGGTATATGCTGTGCCGAAAAATTGCTTGAATTGCGGTACTCCCATCAGCGGCGAAGGTAAAAACGCCGTATTTTGCGATGTATGTCTTTCTAAAATATCTCCGTTTCTTAAGTTTATAACGACGAGTAAGGTGCCTGCGGTTCGTCTCTTTGAGGCTAACGCCGAAAAACTCCGCGGGATGGGACTTTCCGACGCGGCTTTAGAGTACGTTCAAAAATGCTGTGTGAGATACGATGAAAAAAGAGCGGCCGCCCTTGGCGTTGCTGCCAACTCGACGTTAACTCCAGCCCCCTCAGCTGAAACCGCTCCTGAAGAATCAACGCTCGCGCCCGAAGCTGACGAAAAAGAAAAGACGGCTACCGTCCCCGTAGTGCCCCCTATCCCCGTTGACGCCGTCGAAGATGCAGGTTCTCCCGTAGCACACGACACACCTCCGGTCAAGCTCAGCGAATACGATGCCGAGGACGACTATGACGATTATTCGGACGATGAAAACGAATACGAGGACAACGAAGACAACAAAACAAACAAACGCCTTATCATTATCATTATCGCCGCACTGTGCGCGCTTTTACTCACCTTTGCGCTCTACGCCGGCGGAGTGATCCCCGGATACACTCCCGACTACGGCGACGCTGCCGATGAGGCAGGATGCCTTGAGCATGTTTGGGAAGATGCTACCTGCAAGACACCCAAGACCTGCTCCGTCTGCGGCGTAACGGAGGGCGAGATCGGCGATCACTTCTGGATCGATGCAGACTGCGACAGCCCCAAGACCTGTTTCGTTTGCTCCATTACCGAAGGTGAAGCTCTTGGTCACACCTGGGTCGAAGCTACCTGTGATGCCCCGAAGACCTGCTCTGTCTGTGCTCTCACGGAAGGCGATCCTCTCGGTCACACCTGGATCGACGCCGATTGCGTCACCGCCAAGACCTGCTCTGTCTGCGGAGGCACTGAGGGCGATCCTCTCGGTCACACCTGGATGAACGCCGACTGCGACACACCTATGACCTGCTCCGTCTGCGGTTTCACCGATGGTGATAAGCTCGGTCACGATTGGGACGAAGCGACCTGCACCGAACCCAAGACCTGTGCCGTCTGCGGAGAGACCGAAGGCGATGCGCTGGGTCACACCTGGATAAACGCTACCTGCGACAGTCCCAAGACCTGCGAGGTATGCGGAAAGACTTCGGGTGAGCCTCTCGATCACGATTGGGCAGACGCCACCTGCAACGCCCCCAAGACCTGTAAGCTCTGCGGCGCCACCACGGGCGACAAACTCGAGCACAAGTGGGTCAATGCTACCTGCACCAAGGCTAAGCACTGCTCCCTCTGTGAATTGACCGACGGAAATGCACTCGGTCACGATTGGACAGAGGCTACCTGCACCGCCCCCAAAACCTGCAACCGCTGCAGCGCAACCGAAGGCGATGCACTCGGTCACTCATGGACGGAAGAACCGACCTGCGAAACCGCAGGAAGCTGTTCACGATGCAAAGTCAGCGGCGAGCCGTTAGGCCACAAATGGAAAGACGCAACCTGCACCACGGCAAAGACCTGCTCCGTCTGCGGCAAGACAGACGGCAGTGCTCTCGATCACGACTGGCAGGGTGCTGACTGCGAGACCCGCACCTGCTCCCGTTGTTCGGCTACGAAAGAACCGACCGCTGAGCACACCGCTAACAGCGCAATGTGCAAGACCTGCGGAAAGATACTCGTTGATCACGTTGTTTCTTCCGGAAGCGAAGGAAAGCTCGTCAGCGGTGTAGTCGTTAAGATCGTTGAACACATCCCAAACGGCAGCAAGTATATGATCAAATATATCGTCACAAACAACAGCTCCGATACAGCTGAGGAAGGCTCCATAAAGATCTTCTATTGGGGCAGTAAAACCGGCTACGGCTCCGCTGATCCGTCAAAATTCTACGACGATATCCTGAATCCCAACGGCTCCTCCGTAACGAGAACGGTGGAATTCAACGTGCCGTCCGGTGCCGAGGTGATCGTGCTTCAATACTATGGCAGCTACGCTCTTGAAGTTACCGACGTTCCCTATACTACCGATCGCGCTATTCTCTGGCAGCTCAAATAACAAAAAAAGAACCCCCGATCGGGGGTTCTTCTATATTAGTTATACGAGTCTTTCGAAAAGCTTGTCTGCGTAGGATATCATAAGAGATGCGAATCTCGTGGTGATGATGACCTCAAGCGCCATAACGAGGCGCTTTTTTGCGTCGGTGATGCCGGGGTTAAGGTCAGATTCATTCACGATATCCTCAATGCAGGCGTGGAGCTTTTCTTCGTCGTAGTTTCCGCCTTCCGCTATCAGGCGGTCGGTGATCCTGCAGATATAATCGTAAAGCTTTGACTCGGGGATGATATCGTCTGTTCTGTCGTCAACGCTTCCGTTGATATATGAAAGCAGATACGATATCTTCGAAAGCTGCATTGAATCGCGGAGCATATTGATGATTATGATACGCGCAAAGGTGTTGATCGGATAAAGCTTATTGATGGTATTTGAGATCCAACCGCGCTTCACCCAATTCTGCAGCGTGGAGCCGTCGAGTCCGGAGATATCTCTCACCTGTGAGAGTGCTATACCGTCCTTGAGAAAGTAGATCTTATTGAGAAATTCGAGACCTGTGGAGCCATCCATATCACGTCTGTAAATAACGGTGCCGGGGATCATTTCGTCGTTGATCGCAAAATACATTTTTCGTTCCTCCTTATTGTTTGTCTTTAATATGTAACTCGCACCCGCTGAAGCCGCTTTGCACTTAAAAGTGTACGCACTGCCTTACGTTGTGCGTTATATGCTGTGTCATCATTATATCACGCAGTCCTTTGATTGTCAAGAATCATCTATTTAAGAATAAAAAACACCCCGTTTCGCAGCACAAGCATATGATACTTGTCTGACAAATGAGGTGTTTTTAACTCTATTAGGTTTTTATCACATTTTACTGAAGTCCGAACTGCTCGGTGCGGGTACGGGAAATATTCACGGCTCCCTCGGGAACCATTGCGATATGATCGAGAGATTTACCGGTTCCGAGAGCGACGCAGGAAATAGCCTTATCAGCTACTCTCGTGGGAATACCCGTTACGTTCGCGATGAGATAGTCAAGTCCGTAAAGAAGGCTTCCGCCTCCCGTCATCACTATTCCGTTGGCAACGATATCGCCGATAAGCTCAGGAGGAGTTCTCTCGATAACGGAGCAAACAGCCTCAACGATGGTGGTGATCGGCTCATCGAGAGCCTCGATCATCTCGTCGGACCAGATACGTATCATTTTGGGAAGTCCCTGAATAAGGCAACGTCCCTTAACGTCTATGTATTTGCGTTCTTCTCGCGTCCAAACAGAGCCGATAGCGATCTTGATCTCCTCTGCAGTACGCTCACCGATAAGAACAGCGTATTTCTTTCTGACGTATCTGATGATAGCTTCGTCGAATTTATCGCCTGCGATCTTTATGGATTCGGAAACGACAACACCGCCAAGGGAAATAACCGCTATGTCCGTGGTTCCGCCGCCAATATCGACGACCATATTTCCGTTAGGCACGGAAATGTCGATCCCCGCACCGATAGCCGCCGCGACAGGCTCCTCGATAAGATACGTTTTCTTTGCACCCGCCTGCGTTGCCGCGTCAACTACGGCGCGCTCCTCAACCTCGGTGATGCCGGAGGGAACGCAGATCATAACGCGAGGCTTGAAGATGGCGGGACCGCTTGCCTGACGGATAAAGTGTTGTATCATTCGGAGCGTGATCTCATACTGGCTGATAACGCCGTCTCTCAAGGGACGGATAGCAATAATATTGCCGGGAGTTCGCCCCAGCATCTGCTGTGCTTCTCTGCCGACCTTCAGTATACGGTCGGTATTCTTATCTATCGCAACAACGGAGGGCTCCTTAACGACGATGCCCTTACCTTTTACATACACTAGTACGGTAGCCGTACCAAGGTCTATTCCTATATCTTTACTGAACATTAAATGATCCCCTAAAATCTATGTAAGCATACTTACGCATATTAATCTATTATGATTATACATTAATCCCATAGCCATTGCAAGACTATTTTCCGACCTATCGTTTTTTGTCACCCACAGACTTAGCCAAAACGCACACAGTCACTGTTTCCGCTCCTATAGAACACAAATGTGAAGCGCAAGCGCTCAGCGTTGCCCCCGTTGTAACTATATCGTCTATCAGGATAACGTTTTTCCCGGCCACGTCCAGATGATCTTTCTTTAATTTTATTGCTTCCGCAGCTTCGCTATATCTGTTTGCTGCATCCATCGTCTTCTGCGCTTGTTTACCGCTGTTATAAAACATTGCGGCATAGCCAACGCCAAGTCCTTTCGCTGTCAATTTCGCTATCGCCTCCATGTGATCCACACCAACGTCGCGAATCGCTTTCTTACGACGAGGCGCATAGGTAACGACAACTGTTGACGGATCTTTTTCCGTGAAAGCCTTCGACCTGAGCAATCTTTGGGTTATTATCTCGGCGGCAAAACGGAACGCCGACTTGTTGTTGCCATCCTTGAGCTTATAGATGAATGCAGACACCGGAGCTTCTCTACAACGTTTATCGTAAACGAACGTGGAATACACCTCGCCTATTCCCATCACAGACAAAGCCGGCGCCGCACACTCGCACACGCTGTACGGTCTGTCGCAGGCAGGGCATTCCACCCTCGAAGCATCAAGAATACCGGCGGCACAGCTATTACAAAACGGAAGCCGTTTCCCGTTTACGGTACATATCTCAAGGTCGCCGCAGGAGAGGCATCGCGGCGGAAAGAGTGCGTCGGATACGGCAGTAATGATCGTTTTGAAATTGCTCTTATCAGTCCTTTTAAGCGCCATACTCTTCCCTTATCATCAGCGAAAGACCCGTATATTTGAAGTCCTCGCGCTCGCAGTCAACCATTCGGGTAATGATATCCTCTCTGCCCACAAGTATCACCATCTTTGATGCTCTCGTTATGGCAGTATAAAGGAGATGCCTCGTCATCAGCTGTGGAGCACAGCCATATAGGGGAATAATAACGACGGGATACTCGCTTCCTTGGCTCTTATGCACCGTTATAGCGTATGCGTGCTCAAGCTCATCAAGAAGCGAAAAATCGTAGTATACATATCTGTCGTCGAAATGTATCTTCATTTCCTCCCGCTCGGTGTCGATCTTCTCGATAACTCCGATGTCGCCGTTAAAAACACCGATGCCCTCGGGTTTTTCATCTCCGGTCACGGTGATGGCGCCCTCGCGGTACCACTCAAGCTTATAATTATTTTTCGTCTGCATCACGCGGTCTCCCTCGCGAAAAACTATCTCGCGGGATTTTCGTTCGCGTTTTTTCCCGTCCCCGGGATTCAGCTCTCGCTGAAGCGCGGCGTTCAGGGCTTCGGTACCTGCCGCACCTCTGCGTGACGGAGAGATGACCTGTATCCCTTCGGATATCTCGTCGCCGTACGCCATAGGTAAACGGCGTGCGCAAAGATCAACGATAGTGTCTGCCACAGACTCGTCGCGTTGACGGGGCATAAAGAAAAAATCGCTCTTCTTTTCCGTAAGAACCGGATATTCGCCCTCAATGACGCGGGCGGCATTCGTGATGATATGGCTCTCCTTCGCCTGACGGAATATTTCCGTCAGAGTGACCGTTCTTATAGCACCGGAATCGATCATATCGCGTAAAACGTTGCCGGCTCCAACGGACGGAAGCTGATTGGCATCTCCGATGAATATGATACGCGAACCTACGCGAACGGCAGAGATGAGCGCCTTCATCAGAATGATATCTATCATCGACGACTCGTCAATGATGATAACGTCGGCATCGATGGGATTCGTTTCGTTTCTTACGAAACGGGGATACGCGCTGTCGTTATACTCCATCTCAAGCATACGGTGTATGGTGCGCGCCTCGCGCCCCGTTGCCTCCGACATACGCTTTGCGGCGCGTCCAGTGGGGGCGGCAAGCTCAATATCGGTAAGATTAAGCTTTTCAAAAATATCAATAAGCGCACGGACAACCGTCGTCTTACCAGTACCGGGACTGCCCGTCAGCACCATCACGCCGCCGAGCAAAGCGTCGCTGATGGCGCGCTTCTGCTGCTCAGCGTAGTCGATATTATCGCGAAGCTCAAGCATTCTGATAAAGCGCTCCGCGTCGCCTGATGTTATGGTGGGGCAGGACTTATCAAGTCTATAGAGCTTGGCGGCAACGTCGCGCTCAGCTTTATAGTATGTATCAAGATAGCAGGCGTTCACCGTAACATCACCGTATTTCACCGGCTTGAACAAAAGCTTATTTTTCGCCATCATACGCTTGACGGCATCGGCAACGCTTTCGATTGAAACGGAAAGTAGCTCTGCCACACCGTCCACTACCCTTTCGTAGGGCAAAAAAACGTGACCGTTTGCGGCGGCGTTATACGTGAGCAGATAAACGACGGCACCTTCAATCCTCTCGTCACTGTCTCTCTCGATACCGAGGGCAAGCGCTATCTCGTCTGCCTTTGCAAAACCGATACCGCCTATCTCGCCGCACAGTCGGTAGGGATTTTTCTTGATTATATCGACGGCGGCAGATCCCCACGCTTTATATATCCGCATAGAAACTGCGGGGCCGAAATAATCGCGGCAAAACATCATAACGCTCCTTGACCCCGTATGCTCTACGAATGCGTTATGAATCTCTTTTGACTTGCGCTTTGATATGCCGCTGATCTCCGTGAGCCAGTCGGGGTGATTTTCAATTATGTCAAACGTATCTTCACCGTAGCGTTCAACGATGCGTCGGGCGGTGACCGGACCGATGCCCTTTATTGCGCCTGAGGAAAGATAGCGCAGTATCTCCGTTGCTGACGCCGGTAGGCAAGCCTCGGCACTTTCCACGGCAAACTGCCTACCGAAGCTTTGGTGAAGAGTCCATGACCCGTAC
>CAYXHC010000019.1:17206-28634 GCA_964464905.1 uncultured Lachnospiraceae bacterium | reverse complement strand
GGTCTCATCGAACTTGGACTTAGCAGTCTTGATAACGAGATCAAGAGCTTCTTCTACATCATAAAGCTTGGAGGCTTCGATAAGCTTAGCGCTTTCCTTATATTTCTTGCCCTTAAACATTTTCGTCTACCTCCTTAGTCCTCTACTACAACGCCCATGCTGCGCGCTGTACCTGCAATCATGCTGATAGCTGCTTCAAGGGAGCCTGCGTTGAGGTCTCTCATCTTCATTTCAGCGATCTGCTTAAGCTGTTCACGCTTGATAGTTGCAACCTTCTGCTTGTTGGGAACACCGGAACCGGACTCGATACCGCAAGCCTTCTTAATGAGAACGGGAGCAGGGGGAGTCTTGGTGATGAACGTGAAGGAACGGTCTGCGTAAACAGTAATAACAACGGGGATGATAAGTCCCATGTCGTTCTTGGTTTTTTCGTTAAATTCCTTAGTGAAGTTAGGAATAGAAACGCCGTACTGACCGAGAGCCGGACCTACAGGCGGCTGGGGGGTAGCTTTACCGGCGGGGAGCTGGAGCTTGATATAGCCCATAATTTTCTTTGCCATTTTAATAAACCTCCGAATGTGGTAACAATACGGGAGAATAGAGTCTTAATATTTTCTCCCTCCCACGATATGCGGCACCGCTGCCGCGGGAAATGTTATGCTTTTTTGATATGCTTGGTTTCCATCATAACGGGCATATCGCGTCCCGCAGTGGAAATAACGACAGTAACACCGAGTCCGTCGGGTGTGAAGGACTGTACAGTACCGTTGAAGCCGACAAACGGACCGTCTACGATAGCTACGTTGTCGCCAACCTCGATGGCAGCACGCTCCGTGCGCGCCTCAAGATTGATAGCCGCTACTTCTTCATCGGTAAGCGGCACCGGCTTGGATCCGGGGCCAACGAAGCCCGTAACGCCGCTGATATTGCGGACGACGTGCCAGCTTTCGTCTGTCATTATCATTTTGATAAGCACATAGCTCGGGAATTTTTTTGCCTCCGTCGTCTTAACGTCTTCACCGTTCGTTTCGGTAACGGTCTCCATAGGAATGACGGATTCGAAAATCAGATGTCCGAGCCCTCTGTTTTCGACGATCTTTTCAAGATTGGCTTTAACTTTGTTCTCATATCCCGAATAAGTATGCGCCACATACCAGCGGGGACCGAGATTCATTTCATTAATATCGCTCATTACGTCAGATAAGATTTCCGAGTCCTACAACGCCAAGCGAGAAGAGATAGTCTAAAAGACCGATAACTGCACCGAATACGACAACTACGAGGATTACGAGTATGGTATTCTTTGTAGTCTGGTGTCTGTCAGCCCATACAATCTTCTTGAATTCGCTCTTGAAGGATCTCCATGTTTTAAGCGCTCTTTCCTTATCCTTGAATGCCCAAACCGCAACGCAGATAAGAACGACGACGATTATACCGAGAGTAACAAGACCGGTCATACGGAGGAACTTGTCCTCGTCCGTTTCTTCGTCACTATCTGTTGCCTCTGTTTCAGAGGTCTCCTGGTCGTCCTCGTCCGCTGCCTCTGTTTCGGTAGCGGTTTCTCCATCGGTATCTACACTGCTGTCAGCAACCGTTTCGGTTACGTCTTCTGCGAATACGGTTACCATCGTGAAGGAAAGCATTACGGCTACTGCCAGAAGCGCTGCCAGAATTTTTCCTATATTCTTCATAAAACTACGCTCTCCTAAAGTTACTTGGTTTCTTTGTGAAGAGTGTGCTTACGGCAGAAACGGCAATACTTGTTCATTTCAAGTCTGTCGGGATCATTCTTCTTGTTCTTCTTCGTGTCGTAATTGCGCTGCTTGCATTCGGAGCAGGCTAATGTTACTTTGACTCTCATGTTGAGCGGCACCTCCTGAATTTTTAGTTTTTTCGTACCTCCCTCGGGCGGATGCTATCGTCCTGCCGTGGCGCGACAGGTCACCTTACGCACAATAAATGCGCGCAAAAAAATAGCCCTCCGCAGAGGTACAGACATTATACCATTCGGGAGAACTATGTGTCAAGTGTTTTTTTAAAAGAAATTCGTGTATTTTTTAGTTTTTTCAAGGTTTTTCCGTTGCAAGGGCGCGCCTGACGAAAAGCCGGCAACATAAGCGCAGACTACAACCGTTTTTTCGCATCCCTGCGTAAGCGAAAGCTTTCCGATATAAGTGAACTTTCTTGACAGCAATAACTGCGCCGACAATACCGTTTCCCACGACGGAACGATAAAAGTGAGTCCTGCCGCAGTTGAATACTGCGGCAGGATACTTAATAAAATCTTTTTGCTAAGAGTTTGTAATGAATTCTTCCCTTTCGGGATCGGGTCACTCCGCAGTCTCCTCTTCCTTTGAGGGAAGGTCGATCTTGATACAGAGCTCCTCAAGACCCTTGGGGTCTGCTTCGGAGGGGCACTTGGACATAGGCTCGCTTGCGTTCTGCGCCTTGGGGAATGCGATAACGTCTCTGATATCCTCATATCCGAGAGCGAGAGCAACGAGTCTGTCAAGACCGAACGCGAGACCGCCGTGAGGAGGTATACCGTATCTGAGAGCTTCCATAAGGAATCCGAACTTCACCGTTGCTTCCTCCTCACCGATACCAAGCTTTTCAAACATAAGCTTCTGCATGTCGGGCGTGGATATACGGATGGAACCTCCGCCAAGCTCGGTGCCGTTCAGCACGATATCGTATGCACGGGAGCGGACTGCGCCGGGATCGGTGTCGAGAAGGGGCATATCCTCCTCCATAGGAGCTGTGAAGGGGTGATGCTTTGCGTAGTAGCGACCGTCTTCCTCGTCATACTCGAAGAGGGGAAATTCGGTGACCCAGAGGAAGCAGAATTCCTTTGGGTCGAGAAGACCGAGGCGCTTCGCGCACTCACGGCGCAGAGCGCCGAGAGAATCGAATACGACTGCGTTCTTATCGGCAACGATGAGGATAAGGTCGCCGTCCTCGAAGTCCATCTTGGCATCGATAGCGGCATTTTCCTCTTCGGTGAGGAACTTTTTATAGGATGAGGAAACGACGCCGTTTGCCTTCTTTGCCCACGCAAGACCCTTTGCACGGTACGACTTAACGAATTCGGTGAGAGAGTCGATCTCCTTGCGGGTAAACTTTGCGCCGCCCTTTACGTTGATGGCACGAACGCTGCCGCCGCCGGCAATGGCACCTGCAAACACTCTGAATTCGCAGGTCTTGAGAGTTTCGGTAAGGTCAACAAGCTCAAAGCCGAAGCGAAGGTCGGGCTTATCGGAGCCGTAGCGCTCCATTGCCTCGCGCCAGGTCATACGGCGGAACTTGGGACCGAGATCCATATCATAAAGCTCACGGAACATATAGCGAAGGAAGCCTTCGTTCATATCCATGATGTCTTCTTCGGTGGCGAAGGACATCTCAAGGTCCACCTGAGTGAACTCAGGCTGTCTGTCGGCACGAAGGTCCTCGTCGCGGAAGCAGCGTGCTATCTGAATGTAGCGGTCAAAGCCTGCGTACATAAGAAGCTGCTTATAAAGCTGAGGAGACTGAGGAAGAGCGTAGAAATTGCCGGGGTGAACGCGGCTGGGAACGAGATAGTCTCTCGCTCCTTCGGGTGTGGGACGGATAAGGCAGGGCGTTTCAATGTACGCAAAGCCATTATCATGGTAATAATCAAGCACGAGACGTGTGATCTTTGAGCGGAGGAGGATGTTTTCCATCATAGTGGGACGGCGGAGGTCAAGATAGCGGTACTGCATACGCAGTTCGTTTCTCACGTTGATCTCATCTACGATCTCAAAGGGAGTGGTGTCGGCGGTACAGAGGATCTTGATCGTCTCAACGTAGATCTCAATGGCGCCGGTGGCGCGGTTTGCGTTCACGTCGCTTCCGCGGGAGCGTACCGTACCCGTTGCGGAAATAACGAATTCGGAACGAACGGTCTGCGCCGTTTCAAATACTTCTCTTTCGGTGTTTTCGTCGAAGGCAAGCTGTATGATGCCTGAGCGGTCGCGCAGGTCGATAAAAACGAGACTGCCGAGGTTGCGCTGCTTTGCACACCAGCCGTTGACGGTAACTTTTTTGCCTATATCGTCCACAGTAAGCTCTGTGGAATAATGTGTTCTTTTATCTTCATTCAAAAATGCCATATATTTTTCTCCGTTTCGGAATATTATTTTTGTTTTATCGGTTTCCGTATGCGGCACTGCCGCTTTTATCTTGCACCGTACGGACGGCGCGCGGTATCAATATCAAATATTTTGTTCAAGGCAGACACTCAGGCACCCTCCTTCAAACATTAAATCCAATATGGTATTTTAACAAATAATCACAGCAAAATCAAGCGTTAAGCACAACTATCTTCCGAAAGAATCAATTTTGTAAATAATATGTTCATCGGTTTACACGAACAAAGATTCGTGTTATAATAATATTATGTATATTTATGTCCGGAGGAGGAATCATTATGCCGGTCAAGATACCCGTCATCCGCGCGGGAGACACTCTTGAGTTGAAAAAGCCGCATCCCTGCGGCGGTCACATATTCACCTGTCTGAGAGTCGGTTCCGACATCAGGATAGTCTGCCGCACCTGTGGCAGGGATATGACTCTCCCCCGCGAAAAGCTCGAAAGATCGATCAAAAAAATCACGTCTGCCGAAAAGGCAGACGCACAATAAAGGAATATGCAACCGATATGATACCCGAAAACAACATTACAGCAAACGAGACAGCCGAACCCATAATCAACGTTCCCGCAGAGTCCGACACACCGACTGCCCCTCCCCCTGCCGCGGACACCGACATCCCCGACACCGACATCAGCGACGACTACGACTTCGTTGAAGCCGACGTTGACACCGCCATCGCAGACAGTCAGCGCGGACTCCGCGGTATATTCACAAAGGAAAACTTCAAGAAATACCGCTATCTCAGCTTTGCATTCCTCGTACCTGCGCTGACGATGTGGCTGATTTATATAGCAATGGGCGTTTTCCCCTTTGGCGACGAAAGCGTGCTTGTTTTAGACCTGAACGGTCAGTACGTGTACTATTTCGAGCAGCTTCGCGAGATCGTTCTCGGAGACGGCAGCTTCCTCTACTCATGGGGACGCGCTCTCGGCGGCGAATTTATGGGTATTTACGCCTACTACCTCGCATCCCCCTTCTCTTTCATAGTCTGCCTTTTCCCCAAGGAAATGATCACCGAAGCACTCCTCACTATGTTCCTTCTCAAAACGGGACTTTGCGGACTCACCTTCGGCATCTATCTCCACTATAAAACGGTAAAGAATCAGCTTAATAAGATAGCGATCGTGCTTTTCTCCACGATGTACGCTCTCACCGCGTACGCCGTCGTTCAGCAACATAATACAATGTGGATCGACAATTTGATCATGCTCCCACTCATCGTTATGGGCATCGAGCGAATGATCAAGTACGGCAGATTCCGTCTTTTTGTTATATCTCTCACCCTTGCCGTTATGTCGAATTTCTACATCGGCTATATGATGTGCATCTTCGTGATGTTCTACTTCTTCGCATGCTACGCAACTATGTCCCCCGAAGAAAGAAATCCCAATTACGAGGACCTTCATTTTGCAAAGAGCTTTCTCCGCATAGCAGGCTCTGCCGTTATGGTCATACTGATGTCGGCAGTTATGCTTTGGAGCGCATACTATGCTCTCACCTTCGGCAAAACCACCTTTTCAAATCCCAATTACGAATTCAAATCCAAGTTTGACCTTCTCGACCTTATCTCAAAGCTCTTCATCGGCTCCTACGACACGGTTCGTCCCGAGGGGCTCCCCTTCGTTTACAGCGGTTCGCTCACGCTGATTCTTCTTCCACTTTATTTCACCATCAAAAAGATCCCTCTCCGCGAAAAGATCCTTGCGGCGATCACCGCAATCTTCTTCGTTTTTTCCTTCACAGGCTCCACCGTTGACCTTGTTTGGCACGGATTCCAACGCCCCAACTGGCTTAACTATCGCTACAGCTTCATTCTCTGCTTCTTTATGATATACTTCGCATACCGTGCGTTCATCCATATTAAGGAAGTGGATCCCAAGGCCGTCGTCACGGTGGTTGGCTTCTGGGCCGTTATGCTCGTGATCCTTCAGAAGCTGGACACGTACGAATGGATCACCGACTACGGCACCGTATGGCTCTCCTTCGCCTTCTTCGGCGCGTATCTTCTCCTTTTGAGATTCCATATCAACTCCGTCATCCGCGGCGGCGTCTCCCTCGCCATCGCCTCCGTCGTCGTTCTTGAATGCTTCGTTGGAGGACTTATGAATCTCGTAGCTCTCGACGACGACGTTGTTTATTCAAGCCGAGTTTCCTACCGTTCATTCGTGGACCGCGTTCAGCCTATAGTTGATATAGTACAGGAGGGTGACGACTCCTTCTACCGTATGGAAAAGACTTTCCACAGAAAAACCAATGACCCACTTGCTCTCGGCTTCCGCGGTTTTTCGAATTCCACCTCGACCCTTAACGCAAACACGATAAAGTACCTGCGTCAGATGGGGCTTTCCTCCAAATCACACTGGACAAAGTATCTGGGCGGCACGCCTCTTTTCGATACTCTTCACGGCATCAAGTACCTTCTCGTTGAGGAGGGTGATCCCGTTCCCGAGCTTTACGAAAAAATATACGAGTACGATCCCGGCGAACTTTACGGCAAGACCTACGAGGTGATAAGCGCGTATAAGAACCCCTATGCCCTTCCCATCGCATACGGCGTAAGCAACGATCTTCTCGGTTATGATATGGACGAAGAGACCTCTCCCTTCGAGAGAATGAACGACATCGTTACACTTATGTCAGGTTCCGATGAGGACATCGAGGTCTATGTTCCCCTCACGATCGAGGATATTGATTACACGGGCGTTACGCTTACGTTCACAACCGGACATAAAGTATACACTCTCGATTCCGACAAGACCGGTAAGGTCATGTACACCTTCACTGCCGAAAAGGACGGTGAGGTATACTGCTACTTCCCCAGCGAATATCTGCGCGAATGCGATCTCCTTGTAAACGGCACCAAGATTTCCACCTATTTCGGCAACGACACCTACCGCATCGTTGATCTGGGTCATTTTGCAGCAGGCGAAAGCATTACCGTTACTCTTCGTCTCACCGACGAAGAAAAGCTCTACGTCGGAACACAGCCGCCTTCCTATTTCTATTATATTGACGAAGAAGCCTTCAAATCTGTCGTTGAAACGCTTTCCACCTCCGCTTACAGCGTAGAGGAATACACGGAGGACAGTTTCTACGGTACCATCGACATTGCTGTCGGCGACGAGCTCGTTTACACCACCATTCCCTACGACGAGGGATGGCGAGTCACCGTTGACGGTGAGGAAGTTCGCCTCATCGAAACTCTCGGTGCCACCATCTCCTTCTACGCCGAGCCGGGCACTCACTCTCTCAGCATTGAATACCGCCCCGACTGCGTTATCTACGGCCGTCTTATCTCTCTTGGTGGTCTTATCATATTTATTTCCGTCTGTGCCGTTGACTATGTCATTCGTAAAAAGCGCGGATACTGATCTTTCCGACTTAACATTAAGGAGAATCCTATGTTTTACTACATCAGCGGTGAGCTGACCCACGTTGCGGAAAACATCGCCGTTATAGACTGCGGCGGCGTTGGCTATAAGCTCACCGTCAGCGCCACAACACTCGCATCCCTTCCCTCCATTACCGCAGATTGCCCTGTGGTGAAGCTCTTCACTTATCTTGCGGTTCGCGAGGATGCAATGGAGCTTTACGGCTTCTTTTCAACGGATGAGCTTGATCTTTTTAAGCTTCTCATCAGCATTTCGGGCGTAGGCCCCAAAGCAGCGATGTCGGTGCTTTCCCTTATGTCGCCCGCCGCCCTTGCAGATGCCATCACGTCACAAAACGTGAAGATGATCTCACGCGCTCCCGGTGTGGGCACAAAAACGGCACAACGTATCGTCCTTGAATTGTCAGGCAAGCTTGCCATCGCAGACAACAAAGCACCCGCGGGCGGTACCGCCGCAGCCGCAAAACGCGCTCCGTCCTTCGCGGAGGCGCAGGACGCGCTCATCGTTCTCGGCTACACAAGGGTTGAAGCACAAAACGCTCTCAAAAACGTTGCCGATGCCGATAAAAAAAGTACGGAGGAGCTTATCAAAGCGGCTCTCGTGGCTCTTATGAGGTAAGCATTACCGAAGCATACTCGTTTCGCGCTTTGATCCTTTCAACGGATCACGTTTTCGAGGATCTCTAAATTATTTTGCCGCCTGCAGGCGGCGGTAAGGAATAAAAATGTTAAATAACGATTTCGATTTTGAAAACCGACTCTTGGATTCCAATCTACAATATGCGGATCTGGGCACCGAGGGCGGTGAAAGCGAAAATTCCCTGCGCCCCAGGTCTCTTGCCGAGTATACCGGTCAGGAAAAGGCAAAGGGTGAGCTCGGTATCTATATCGACGCCGCAAAAATGAGAGGCGAGCCTCTCGACCACGTGCTTCTCTACGGCCCTCCCGGTCTCGGCAAGACAACACTTGCCGCCATCATTGCGGCTGAAATGGGAGTGAACTTCCGCATCACAAGCGGCCCCGCTATCGAAAAGCAAGGCGACCTTGTGGCGCTGCTCACGAATCTCAACGAAGGCGACGTGCTTTTTATTGACGAGATACACCGACTTTCAAGACAGATAGAGGAGATACTCTACCCTGCAATGGAGGACTACGCCATCGATATCATTATCGGCAAAGGTCCCGCCGCACGAAGCATCCATTTGGGACTCCCCAGATTCACTCTTATCGGCGCCACCACGCGCGCAGGTCAAATGACGACTCCCCTGCGAGACCGCTTTGGTGTCGTGCTTCGTCTTGAACTATACACTCCGGAGGAACTATCTGCCATCATCACCAGAAGCGCGGGGATCCTTGGCATAGCTATCCACCCCGACAGCGCTTACGAGATCGCATCACGCTCACGCGGCACGCCTCGTATCGCAAACCGGCTTCTCAAGCGCGTCCGTGATTACGCACAGGTGAAGGGCGACGGCGAAATAACGGAAAAGCTGGCATGCGATGCTCTTTCGATGCTTGAGATAGACGAACTCGGTCTCGACAATACCGACAGACGTATCCTTTCTTCTATGATACGTTTCTATAACGGCGGGCCCGTCGGTCTCGAAACACTGTCCGCCACGATAGGTGAAGAGGCAATCACCATAGAGGACGTATACGAGCCGTATCTATTACAGATAGGCTTTCTCGCAAGGACTCCGCGAGGAAGAGTCGTCACGAGAATGGCATACGAGCACCTCGGAATCCCCTGCACATCCGACCCATCCGCCGAAACTGCAAATAGCGCAGGTCAGATCAAAATAACGTAATATATTTATGAAGATAAAAATCAAAGATATGGAGATTGAGCGCGTTGAAGCGCTCCCTGAATATAAGCGTCTCCGTCCCAAAAAGCCCAGCCTTCTTTTGAATGCAGTCGTAAACATCGCATCTATCCCCGATTATATTGCTACGAGCTTTTCCTACAAAAAAATAAACATGGAGCGTCTCGGGAAGGGTGAAGCGTGCTTATACCTGATGAATCATTCAAGCTTCATCGATCTGAAAATAGCGGCACGTATGCTTCGCGGCACACGTTATAACATCGTGTCAACCCTTGATACATTCGTTGGCAAGCGTATGCTTATGCAGTATATCGGCTGCATTCCCACAACGAAATTCGTCACCGACATTAATCTTGTGCGAGATATGGTACACATCACGAAGGAAATGAAAAACTCCGTTTTGATGTTTCCCGAAGCCGGCTACAGTTTCGACGGAACTGCCACCACGCTGCCTGACAGCCTCGGCAGACTTTTGAAGCATCTCTCCGTACCTGTCGTTATGATACGCACATACGGCGCATTTTCCCGTGATCCTCTTTATAACGGTCTCAAGCTGCGCCGCGTTAAGGTAACGGCAGAGATGGAATATCTGCTCTCCCCCGAAGAGATCGCCGAAAAAAGCACCGAGGAGCTGAATGATATCGTAAACAAGCAATTCTCATTCGACGCATTCCGTTGGCAGCAGGAAAACGGCATCCGAATCACGGAAAAATTCCGTGCAGAGGGCCTTTCACGCGTTCTTTATAAGTGCCCTCACTGCCTCCGAGAAGACTCAATGCATTCGCACGACACGGTGATAGAGTGTGCCGCTTGCGGCAAAAAGTACGAGCTTGACGAGCTTGGATATCTCAGTGCAAAGGAAGGGGAAACTGAATTCCCCCATATCCCCGATTGGTTCCGATGGCAAAGAGAATGCGTTCGCCGCGAACTTGAAAACGGCACCTATGGCTACGACTTACCCGTTGATATTTATATGCTCGTTGATCACAAGGCTCTTTACAGAGTCGGAGACGGCAGACTGACTCACGGACGGGATGGATTCCATCTCGTAGGTTGTGACGGCAAAATAGATTATAAGCACCGCCCCACGTCATCGTACAGCCTAAACGCTGATTATTTCTGGTACGAGATCGGTGACATGATATCAATCGGCACCTACAAAAAGCAGTATTATTGCTTCCCTCGCGTCAGTGACAATGTCGTTACGAAGATGCGTCTTGCCACGGAAGAGCTTTATAAGCAGGTTCGCACAAGAAAATAACCGATGTCCGATAACGGTACAAACGACTATGAAAAGGATGTATCTTATTTTACCGATCTTAATCATCATATCCGTATTTTTCATTACGGTCGTCTCACCGGCAGATGCCGGCAAGGGAAATATTGCACCTAAAGCCATACTTGACGCACCCGAATGCAATCCGCTCGTCGATGCTGCCGCAATCACCGACGGCACCTTTCCCGAGTCCTCTTTTGGCATCTTGGCGGATAAATATTCCTCCCACGCATACGTTGACGGCTTTGCTGACGTTAATGAATATAACGGCGTGTGCGACAATTACGAAACTCTTACCTTCACGTGGGAAACCGAGGTGACTATCGATTCCATCGCCGTGTTCTTCGCCTGCAGTGCTCCCGAACGTGAACTCTGGCTCAGATTTGGCGGCGAGGATGTTCCCGCCGCTTACACCATCGAATATCTCAAAGAGGGGGAATACGAACCTGTTCTTTCACCCATAGGTCTCAGCACGGAACGCGACAAGCTGAATCTGACAAGCTTCGGTAAGGTCACCACTACGTCGATACGCATCGTTATGACGAAGCTGACGGACGATGAGCTCCGCGATCACGTGTACCAAAAGGCATTTGACAGCGGCGGTAATCTTTCGGAAGGACTGATACTCAGCACTCTCGGCATCGGCATATACGAGATTGAGATATATGACGCACCCGAAGAAGCAACAGATACTATCGAAGATGCAACGGCACCCGAGGAGACTACCGCAAAAACCGAGGTCACAACCGTCCCTGAAGAGACTGCAG
>CAYXHC010000019.1:0-17106 GCA_964464905.1 uncultured Lachnospiraceae bacterium | reverse complement strand
ACGAAGCCGAAGTCACCACCGTTCACGAAGAGACTACCGGCAAAACCGAGGTCACAACCGTCCCCGAAGAAACTACAGACGAAGCCGAAGTCACCACCGTTCACGAAGAGACTACCGGCAAAACCGAGGTCACTACTGTTCCTGAAGAGACTATCGACGAAGCTGAAGTCACTACTGTTCCCGAAGAGACTACCGGCAAAACCGAAGTCACCACCGTTCACGAAGAAACTACCGGCGAACCCGTGATCACAACCATCCCCGAAGAAATTACCGGCGAACCCGAGGACATCACAGTTTCCGAGGATACTATTGGCGAGGCAGACGGCACAACTACACTAAGCGTTACCACCGACACAACGGATACCACCAGCGCAAAAGCCGTCACGTCAGCATATATGAATGAAGGCTCCGCTTTCGATTCAGAAGCGGAAGTTCCCTCCCTGCCGAAAATGCTCACCGTATCCGCCGTCGCCGTCACCGCCGCCATCTCGATAATTTGCGGCGCTGTGCTCATAATAAAGAAAAAGCACTAATACATCACAAAAAAGAGCCTTTCCGGGGAAAGGCTCTTTTTCTACAATTTTTCCGTGATGCGATGGCGGCGTTCTTCCCAGTGGGAGTATTTATAGTAAAGCCATATCAGAACGGAGCAAAGGATCCAACCGGCAGGATACGCAAAGGTGATGACCATCACCGATTCGGACAGAATAGTGAACACATATAGATAAAGCTGTCTGAACAAAACGAATGACGTGAGCATTATAACCATAGGCGCTTTCGTGTCTCCCGCGCCGCGAAGCACGCCCGCTATGATCTGATTTACCGTGCATAGCAGATAAAACGGAGATATGTAATGAAGGAAAAGCGTGCCGTAAGTGATCACATCGGGATCGTCATTGAAAAAAGAAACGAGATATGGTGCGAATATCATTATCGGTATGATAATTGCCGCCGTTATACTGCAGGACATTAGTATACCCACAAAAACTCCCTTCCTTGCACGTTCCGGCTTATCAGCACCGAAATTCTGCCCCGCGAAGGTGGTGACGGAAAGTGATATACTCTGCATAGGCAGCATTGCGAAAGCATCGATCTTATTATATGCTGACCATCCCGCGATACAGTTAGTATCGAAACGGTTTATGTAGGATTGAACGAAAATGTTCGAAAATGATGTAATCGCCATCTGCAACGCCGCCGGCACTCCGATAACGAATATTTTATAAAAAAGTGTTTTCGAGAATGTAAATCTACCCCAGCGAATACGATAGTGAGCTTTTGTAAAAGTAAGAACGGCAAGAACAAAAACCGCAGACACACCTTGTGCGATGACAGTTGCCCAGGCAACTCCCGCAACACCCATTTCAAAATCCAGAACGAACCAAAGATCCAAAGCGATGTTGATGACGGCTGAGATCATAAGCGCAGCAAGCGGGATAACTGAATTTCCCACGGCACGCAGGATGCCCGCTCCGATATTATAAAGCATCAGACCCGAAATGCCGGCAAAATATATGCGCAGATATTGGGATGCTTCGATGAAAACGTCGTCGGGAGTATCCATAAGCTTCAGCATAAAGGGGGCGTATACAGTGCCCGCAACGGTGAATATGATAGCAAGAATGAAGGTGAAGATAAGCGCCGTGTGAACGGCATCGGACAGATGCTTGTGATCCTTCGCGCCGGCATACTGACTTATGACGACGCCTGCACCGGTAGCAAACCCTGAAAATGTTCCTATAGCGGTGTTAATAACCGGACCGACGCTGCCAACTGCGGCAAAAGCCGCTTTGTTTACGTAATTACCGACAACATAAGAATCGACGGTGTTATATAGCTGTTGAAAAAGATTTCCGATAAGAAGAGGCAGGGCGAATGTTAACAGAAGCTTTAGAATATTGCCATCAGTCATATCCAGGTCGTGTCGCCTTTTAAGCAGGCGGGGGATTTTTAATCGTGTCACTTTTTAAGCACTCCTCTGCGCGCATACCGGCACGCACGGATAGATTATAACATCAAAACAACTGTTATACGATTGTAAAACTGCATTTCGACATTTGCATTACTCAAATTTCATTTCAGGCAGCTTCTCAATCATTGACCTTTATGTTGCGCGGTGATATAATAACGCAAAGTGAGATAATATAAACCGATATAGGTGCATACAATATCGGATGTACTCACAACAAAAGCTAACAAATCATTATTTCAATGCCACTTTCGTGGTAAGCAGGAGACATTTATGAAAATAATCATCATCGGAGGCGTTGCTGCAGGCACGAAAGCTGCTGCCAAGATCAAACGCGAAAATCGCAACTTTGACGTGACCTTGTATACAAAAAGCAATGAGATCTCCTACGCAGGCTGCGCGCTACCCTATTACGTAGGCGGAAGTATTGAAGATAAGGAATCACTTATCGTTAATTCTCCCGAGAAGTTTACCGCCCTTACGGGTGTGACCGTAAAAACGGGAATGGAAGCCATAGGCGTTGATACCGAAAGCAAAACTGTGATTTTCAACAACATTCAAAGCGGAGAAAAAACTACCGTAAACTATGACAAGCTCATCGTTGCCACCGGTGCCGCCCCCATCATCCCCAACGTTGATGGCGTAGCGCTTCCCGGTGTTTTCACGGTACGTACTCCCGACGATGCCATCGCTATACGCGAATACATAGAGAAAAACAACTGTAAACGAGCCGTCGTCGTTGGTGCGGGTTTTATCGGAATGGAAATGGCTGAAAACCTTCTTGCGCAGAAGCTTTCCGTAACCGTTGTCGATATGGCAAGCCATATCCTCCCCGGTATTCTCGACCCCGAAATGGCAGGTTACATTGAAAAGGAACTCAGAAAGAGCGGTGTGAGAATACTCACGAACACTCCTCTCACCAGCATCAACGGTAAAGGTGCCGTCAACTCCGTTTCTATAGGCAACGGAAGCGTTCCTGCCGATCTCGTTATCCTCAGTATCGGTATACGTCCCTCTACCGGATTCCTCAAATCCACAGGCATCGAAATGCTTCGCGATGCCGTTAAAGTAGACGAATACATGAAGACTTCCGTTCCCGACGTTTACGCTGTGGGTGACTGTGCCATCGTTAAAAACCGCATCACAGGTGCACCTCAGTGGTCCGCTATGGGGTCAACGGCAAATATCGCCGCAAGATGTCTCTCTAAGACCATAACCGGCACTGACACCGCATACGGCGGTTGCCTTGGTACAGGTGTTATCAAGATCTCAGACTCCGTTAACGTAGGCAGAACAGGACTTTCAGAGGAAGCTGCAAAGAGCGCAGGCTTTGATGTTGAGACCGTCCTTTGCATTACCGACGACAAGGCCTCCTATTATCCCGATTCCGACGCTTTCATCACGAAGCTTATTGCTGACAGAAAGACGATGAAGCTTCTCGGCATGCAAGTGATCGGCGGTGGCGCCGTTGATAAGATGACGGATATCGCCGTTCTCGGCATTTCCGCAGGACTCACACTCGGTGACTTTGACACTCTCGATATGGCGTATGCTCCCCCCTTTTCCACGGCAATACATCCCTTCGTTCAGTCCTGCTATGTTCTTGAAAACAAAATAAACGGCGACTTTGACACGATCACACCCAAGGAATATCTCGAAGGAAAGGCAAAAGGCTATCGCGTTATCGATGTTCAGCCAAAAGCCACAATATTCGGCGCTGATGCCGTTGATCTCGGATCGGTCAAAGGTGAGATCGAGGGTATCGGCAAAGATGAAAAGCTACTTATCGTTTGCACGAGAGGAAAGCGCGCATATCTCCTCCAGAATAGACTGAAGCACTATGGTTATACCGCCACAAAGGTGCTTGAGGGCGGCGTGACCTTCAACAACGTCAAGGTTGAAAATCCCAAAGCATCCCTTTCTCCCGAAGAAATAAAACGCGTCAAAGGCCTTGGATGCCTCCGCGATAAGCGTTATCCCGACGTTTTCAACGTCCGCGTTATCACCAAAAACGGTAAGATCACCGCAGCCGAGCATCACGCAGTTGCCGAAGCCTCCGAGCGTTTCGGAAGCGGTGAGGTCACCATGACCTCCCGTCTCACTCTTGAGATACAGGGTGTTCCCTATAACAGCATTGACGAGCTCACGGCATATCTCAACGAACACGGACTCATTACCGGAGGTACAGGAGCTCTCGTTCGCCCCATTGTCTCCTGCAAGGGTACCACCTGTCAGTTTGGTCTTATAGACACATTCGGTCTCAGTGAGAAAATACACGAGCGCTTCTATCTGGGATATCACGGTGTTCCCCTTCCTCACAAATTCAAGATCGCAGTCGGCGGATGTCCCAACAACTGTGTTAAGCCCGATCTTAACGACCTTGGTATCATCGGTCAGTCCATTCCCGTCATCAACAGCGAAAAATGCCTCGGCTGCAAGAAGTGCGGCATCGAAGCTGCGTGCCCGATAAAATGCGCAAGGATCGAAAACGGAAAGATTTCCTTCGGAAACGACTGCAATAATTGCGGACGCTGTGCCGGAAAGTGCCCCTTTGGAGTCATCCCTGAACATATCAACGGTTATAGGGTATGCATCGGCGGCAGATGGGGCAAGAAATACGCCATTGGCAGACCGCTTTCAAAGGTGTTCGTCTCCGAAGAAGAGGTCTTAGACGTTATAGAACGTGCCATCCTCTTCTTCCGCGATGAGGGCATAACCGGTGAACGCTTCTCCGACACCATAGAGCGCCTCGGATTCGACTACGTTGAAAATAAGCTCATAAACGCTTCCGTCGATAAATCCGCTATCCTCAGTAAAAACGTTAAAGGCGGTGCCTCTTGCTGACAAAAAGACTTACTTCATTCATTGCAGCGGCGCTGACTCTTATTCTCCTTTCCGGATGCACTCCCGTAGTCCCCGACAGCATTGACGGTGAAACTGTCAGCTTCACTGATGCTTTGGGGCGGCAGGTCACCGTAAAAAAAGGACCCGAACGAGTTGCCGCTCTTATCGGCAGCTTTGCTGACGTGTGGATCCTTTCGGGAGGCAGTATATGCGCCGCCCCCGAGGACGCCTTCAGCGATTTCGGACTCAATCCGGACGGCGTCGTTAATATTGGCGGCGCCCATTCTCCGGGTCTTGAATCTCTTCTGTCCGCCGAACCTGAGCTTGTGATAGCCAGCGCCTCCACGGCTTCAAATGTAGAAATGATGGACGCGCTCGAAGCAGCCGGCATCGCCGTTATATATTTTGACGTTGACTCTTTTGACGACTATCTTTCTATGCTCGGCATCTGCACCGATATTACCGGAAGGAACGATCTTTACAAGAAAAACGGTCTTGATATAAAGGAAAATATAGACGCAGTCAGATCCCTCGTCGTCGGATCGGAGCTTTCGGATGACGCGCGCCGTGTACTTATTTTAAGGGCGTCGTCGGGTTCTGTTAAGGCAAAAGGCAGCGAGGGCACGATCCTTGGTGAGATGCTTGCCGACCTCGGCTGCATCAATATTGCCGACAGCGACGAAACACTTCTTTCCGACCTCAGCGTTGAAAGCATCATAAATAGCGAGCCATACCGCATATTCGTCGTCACTATGGGTGAGAATACAGAAAAAGCAACGGCGAATCTTTATCGTTTACTCAGTGAAGACCCTGCGTGGGGCACTCTCAGTGCCGTCACTGAAGGAAGGCTCCATATAATGGACAAAAAACTATTCAATCTGAAACCTAATGCAAACTGGGCTGTATCCTATGAAATACTCAGCGAAATCCTTCTATCCGAAACAAAATAGAATAGCTTTTCTCTACGTATCGGGAGTATTGATACTGCTCATCGCCGCCTTCGCAGGCATCTTTTCGGGGAGCACGTCAGTTTCCCTTTCAGATATGTGGCTCGCCTTCACCGAGGGACCCGCGGCATCGGCGGGGGCGCGTATTTTTACATACGTCAGGCTTCCGCGCACGATAGCATCTCTTCTTTGCGGAGGCGCCCTTGCCGTATCGGGCGCAGTAATACAGAAGGTCCTTGCAAACAAGCTCGCCTCGCCAAGCATCATCGGTGTTAATTCCGGAGCAGGGCTCGCCGTTACCGTTGCGACCGCATTAGGTATATACGGAGGCTTACAGCTTTCGATATTCGCCTTCATCGGTGCCTTTGCCGCCGTTATGATCGTTAGTCTCAGTGCAAAAAAACGGAGCGCATCCCGTGGAACCGTCATACTGATCGGCGTTGCAATAAACAGTCTTCTCGGTGCCGTTTCCGACACCATCGTTACGTTTGTACCCGATGTCGGTGTGATGAGCAATGATTTCAAGGTCGGCGATTTTTCCTTCGTCACCTTTCAAAAGCTGATCCCCGCTGCCATTTTGATATCTGTTTCGCTTGCGTTGCTGCTCACCCTTCATAACGAGCTCCACGTTATCACTCTCGGAGAAGAGGTGGCGCGAAGCCTCGGCATGAACACGTCGCTTATGCGCACTCTTTTTCTGCTTTTGGCAGCGCTTCTTGCAGGATGCTCCGTAAGCCTTGCAGGGCTTTTGTCCTTCGTGGGACTTTTGGTCCCACACGCTATCAATCGGATCGCCGATGTGCCGCCGCTTCATCATATCGGTCTCTCTGCGCTTTACGGCGCCTCTTTCGTGTGTCTTTGCGATACCGTGGCAAGGACTGCATTCTCACCTTACGAGATCCCCGTCGGTATCATCATGTCATTTTTCGGCGCGCCTTTCTTTATTTTCATTCTCATAAAAGGAAAAGGAGGGCATACAGATGATCAAGCTTAAAACCGTGATCTGCGGCTACGGCAAAAAAGAGGTGCTCCGCGGAGTTACCGTTTCATTTGAAAAAGGACGGCTTACAAGCCTTATCGGCTCAAACGGATGCGGTAAAAGTACGCTTCTGAAGGCAGTGTCGGGACTCATTCCCATAATAAACGGCGAAATAAACGTGGATGGCATACCGCTCGCCTCACTTAAGCGGGGCGACGCGTCGAAGCTTATTGCTTATCTGCCCCAAGGGAACAGCATTCCCGATATGACGGCTGAAGAGCTTGTACTGCACGGCCGCTTCCCTTACCTCTCCTATCCACGGAGATACGCCGAAAAGGACCGTGCCATCGCACTTGACGCTATGAAAAAGCTTGGTGTGAACGAATACGCACACGTCCCTCTCGCTGCGCTTTCGGGCGGTATGCGCCAAAATGCTTATATCGCCATGGCGCTTGCACAGGACACGGAATATATCCTCTTGGACGAACCCACCACCTATCTCGATATCTCACACCGTATCGGACTTATGAAGATGCTCCGCAAGCTCGCGGACGAAGGCAAGGGCATCATCGCAGTGATGCACGAGCTACCGCTTGCATTTGAGTTATCCGACACGGTAGCGGTGATGGAAAACGGCGTCATTCTTGCATCGGACACTCCCGATAGTATCTCCGAATGCGGTATCGTTTCCACCGTTTTCGGTGTTCCGATCTGCCGCGACAGCGACGGTAGATATTATCACAAATACTGAAAAAACGACAGCACCTCGCTGTCGTTTTTTTTCGCTCCGCCATTGAAATGTTCATGCCTTTGTAGTATAATCAGTCCATACAAAAAGAATATCACAGTTCGCCGGATATCTTTCCGGAATCGAAGATACCGCACGACGGTACTCTTCGGGGATAAGGAAATCGCAGTGTGAATCTGCAGCAACAGCCATTACCGTAACTCACTTGCTCTGGGGCAAGGGTCAAGTCGGAATGCTTATCGTTCTGTGCCTACGTAAAAGTCTCTTGGGCAGATCGGGGAGACGAGGGCGTCGCAAAGGGGTACGGTTTCCGTGTCCTTTTCTACTTGCACTCAGCACCCGACGAAGGGTGCTTTTATTTTATCCTTTTTGTGAATATCCGAAAACACGAAAGGAACAAAACAAAAATGAAAAAAACAGTTATTCTCTCCGTCACGCTTGCGCTTCTCATGGCGCTTCTCCCTCTTTTCGCTTCCTGCGGAAACGATGGGAACGAGCTTTGGGAAAACGCCATCCACACGAAAGATAAGGAATTAGGCGAAGGCAAAACCACCGTCACGGTGGAGGTGAAAGCAGGCGAAAAGTCCGTTTCCTTCACTATCCACACGGATAAGACCATCCTTGGCGACATACTGCTTGAGCACGAGCTCATTTCCGGCGACGAAGGTCCATACGGTCTTTACGTAAAGAACGTCAACGGAATCACCGCCGACTACGACGTTGATCAGACCTATTGGGCATTTTACAAAAGCGGCGAATATATGATGACAGGCGTTGACGCCACTGAGATCGAGGATGGAGCGCACTACGAGCTTGTCCGCGAAAAATAACGCTTCCGATATGAACGTTTCCCCCGAAAAACATTCATCCGTAAAAAATGCACCCCGACGCATCAGCGTGCGTGAAACGTGTGTGTTTGCAATGCTTGCAACTATTATGTTCGTTTCGAAAATAATAATGGAGGCTTTACCAAACATACACCTTCTCGGTATGCTGACGATGGCATACACCATTGCTTTTAGAAAAAAAGCGTTGATCCCCATATACGTTTACGTTATCATGAACGGTATATACGCAGGATTTGCTGTATGGTGGATCCCCTATCTTTACGTTTGGGGCGTTCTTTGGGGCATCACGATGCTCCTGCCGAAAAAGATGCCAAAGGCTGTGGCGGCCGTCGTGTACCCCGTGGTCTGCGCCCTTTTCGGTCTCGCTTTCGGCACGGTCTACGCTCCCGGTCAGGCACTTTTATACGGCTTCGACTTAAAGCAGACCCTTGCCTGGATAGCCGCAGGCTTCTACTTCGATGTGCTTCACTGCTTCGGCAACCTTGCCGCAGGACTTCTCATTCTGCCGCTTTCGGAGCTTCTCCGCAAGCTGATGGCACGGTCTGATATTAATATTGCTCATCATAAGAAAGGAGTATAGCGTGACTTTTGAAACAGAACGGCTTATTCTACGCCCTTGGCGCGAGGCTGACGCCAAAGCATTGTATAAATTCGCAAGCGATCCTGATGTGGGACTGCCTGCAGGCTGGCTCCCTCATACGAGTGTTGAAAACAGCCGGGAGATAATTGAAACTATCCTTTCTGCTGACGATGTATACGCGGTATGTCTCAAAGACGGCAACGGCACACCTATAGGAAACATCCATCTGAACAGAAACACCGATATGACAGACCGCTCTGACGAATGTGAGCTTGGTTACTGGCTCGGCAAGCCGTATTGGGGACAAGGTATCATACCCGAAGCAGGGAGACGGATTTTGAAATATGCCTTCTGCGAGCTTGGTATGAGTGCTGTGTGGTGCGGGCGCTACGACGGAAACGAAAAATCCCGACGTGTGCAGGAAAAGCTCGGCTTCGTCCACCATCACTCAACGGAAGGACTCGTGATACCGCACTTTAACGAACCCAGACTCGGTCACGTTATGCTTCTGTCGAAAGAATCGTGGAAGGTATGGTGTACAATAGAGAAAATGAAAGACCGTATCACGAATATCCTCAACGCAGTCTCCCCGTCGATCTATCTATACGGCTCCTATACTGAGGGCGATTTCAAGGAAGGCTGGAGCGATATTGATATTCTCGTGCTGACGGAAAAGGAAATAACGAAGGATCAGGCAGAAGCGCTCGTGCACCTGCGTCAGATTATGAAGCAGGAAGAACCCGATGCCCCGCACTATCGTTCCTTTGAGGGAGCTATGCTCACTCGAAATGCTTTCCTGTCAGGTGCGCCCGACAGAGTCGTTTATTGGGGAACGGGCGGCGAACGTATCACGGATAAATATAGTTTTGACGTTTTCGGCATGACTTCACTGCTAAAAAGCGGCGTGCTGCTTCACGGAAAGGATATAAGAGAGCAATTGCCGCATCCAAGCTGCGGCGAGCTGAAAGCCGCCGTGGAAAGGCACTATCGCACCATAAGAGATCACGCGCAAAAAACGGGACGAAGCTTTTATTCATACGGCTGGCTTCTCGATATTTCAAGATGTATCTACACACTCCGCACGGGTAAAACGATTCCTAAAACGGATGCGGGTGAATGGGCGCTTTCTAAGGAGCTTTGCCCCTCCCCTCGCGAGCTTGCCCTTGCCGTGAAGATCAGAAAAGAACCGTTAAAATACAAAAACGACGAAGGTATCTTCGATCACGCTGAGAAGCTTGGAGAACACATTCAAAAATATGCCGACGTACTCATGCGTGAGCTTTACGAAAAATAATGCATCATCAAAGGAGACGCTATGTTTAACGACGAAAAATACATGAAATCCGCCATTGAGCTTTCCCGATCTGCCGTGATCCATGGCAATGAGCCTTTCGGAGCCGTGCTTGTGGACAAGAACGGTGAGATAGTATATTCAAACGAAAATCAGATATATACAAAGCACGACCCTACCTTCCACGGAGAATCCGGTCTCATACGCCTTTTCTGTGCTGAAACCGGCATAGCCGACCTTAGCAAATACACCTTATACACAAGCTGTGAGCCTTGCTTTATGTGCAGCGGCGCCATGGTATGGACGAAGCTGGGACGTCTCGTATACGGTGCTTCAAACATCGAGCTTGAAGCAATACTCGGCAATCCAAACGGCGTCAATTGCAGCAAGATAGTGTTTGACAATTCTTTCTGGCAGCCGCGTGTCACCGCGGGTGTACTCCGCGAGGAATGCACGAGCGTGCTTTCGCAATATTTTTCCGAGCACAAAAAGGGATAACGGCGCAGATTTTGTTGACTACGCTCGATAACTGTGATAAAATTTTTAGTTAGTAATCCATCTATAGGAGCACCCCTATGTCTAAAAGAACTGATATAAATAAGATCCTCATCATTGGCTCGGGGCCCATTATAATAGGTCAGGCTTGCGAATTCGATTATTCAGGCACACAGGCGTGCAAAGCTCTGCGTAATCTCGGATACGAGATCGTGCTGGTGAATTCGAATCCCGCCACCATTATGACAGACCCCGAAACTGCCGACGTAACGTATATCGAACCACTCAACGTTTCGTGTCTTGAAAAGATCATCGCCAAGGAGCGCCCCGATGCCCTCCTGCCCAATCTGGGCGGTCAGTCGGGACTGAACCTTTGCGCTGAGCTTCACCGTGCAGGCATTCTTGAAAAGTACGGAGTTGAGGTCATCGGCGTTCAGGTGGACGCAATCGAGCGCGGCGAGGATCGCGTTGCATTCAAAAAGACAATGGACGAGCTTGGCATCGAAATGGCGCGCAGCGAGGTGGCATATTCCGTTGACGACGCGCTTTCCATTGCAGACCGTCTCGGGTATCCCGTCGTTCTGCGCCCGGCATATACTATGGGCGGTGTCGGCGGCGGTCTCGTTTACAACAAAGACGAGCTTAAGACCGTCTGCTCACGCGGACTTCAGGCGTCCATCGTCGGTCAGGTTTTGGTTGAAGAATCCATTCTCGGCTGGGAAGAGCTTGAGGTTGAGGTCGTCCGCGACAAGGACAACAATATGATCGCCGTTTGCTTCATCGAGAACATCGACCCTCTTGGCGTTCACACCGGCGACTCTTTCTGCTCCGCGCCTATGCTCACCATCTCCGAGGAGTGTCAGGCACGTCTCAAGGAGCAGGCATTCAGGATCGTCGAGTCTGTTGAAGTCATCGGCGGCACGAACGTTCAGTTTGCGCACGATCCCGTGTCCGACAGGATCATAGTTATTGAGATCAATCCGAGAACGTCTCGTTCCAGCGCACTTGCCTCCAAGGCAACCGGCTTCCCCATCGCTCTCGTTTCCGCTATGCTTGCCTGCGGACTCACCCTCAAGGATATCCCCTGCGGCAAATTCGGCACACTTGACAAATACGTTCCGAACGGCGACTACGTTGTAATCAAATTTGCACGCTGGGCATTTGAAAAATTCAAGGCTGTTGAAGATAAGCTCGGCACGCAGATGCGTGCCGTCGGCGAGGTTATGAGCATCGGCAAGACCTATAAGGAAGCCTTCCAAAAGGCGATCCGCAGCCTTGAAACAGGCAGATACGGTCTTGGCGGAGCAAAAAACTTCAGCAAGCTTTCAAAAAAGCAGCTTCTCAACATGCTCGGCACGCCCACAAGCGAGCGCCATTTCATTATGTACGAAGCGCTACGCAAGGGAGCCACCGTTGACGAGATACACTCGATCACAAGCGTAAAAAAATACTTCATCTCCGAGATGATGGAGCTTGTGGAGGAGGAAGAGGCACTTCTGGCGTATAAGGGCGGTCTCCCCTCAGATGAAGCGCTTATATCCGCAAAGAAGAACGGCTTTTCCGATAAATACCTGAGCATTATCCTTGACATCCCCGAAAGCGACATACGCCGTCGCCGCACAGAGCTTGGAATTGAAGAAAAGTGGGAGGGTGTTCACGTCAGCGGCACTGAAAATAACGAATATTTTTACTCCACCTATAATGGCGAAGATAAGAACCCCGTCAGCACCGATCGCCCGAAGATAATGATCCTGGGCGGCGGTCCGAACAGGATCGGTCAGGGCATTGAATTCGATTATTGCTGCGTTCACGCTTCCCTTGCCCTTAAAAAGCTTGGCTTTGAGACCATCATCGTCAACTGCAACCCCGAAACGGTCTCCACCGACTACGACACCTCCGACAAGCTTTATTTCGAACCCCTCACGCTTGAGGACGTGCTTAGTATCTACAATAAAGAAAAACCACTTGGTGTTATCGCGCAGTTTGGAGGTCAAACGCCTCTCAACCTTGCATCCGACCTTGAAAAGAACGGCGTGAAGATACTCGGTACTCCCCCCTCCGTCATCGATATGGCAGAGGACAGAGATCTTTTCCGCAATATGATGGATAAGCTCGAGATCCCAATGCCCGAATCGGGAATGGCTGTGACTGTGGAAGAGGCACTAAAGATCGCCTCTGAGATCGGATATCCCGTTATGGTGCGTCCATCTTACGTGCTCGGCGGCAGAGGAATGGAGGTAGTTTACGACGACGAAAGTATGGTTGGCTATATGAACGCCGCCGTTGGTGTTACCCCTGACAGACCCATACTCATCGACCGTTTCCTTAATCACGCTATGGAATGTGAGGCTGACGCCATCAGCGACGGCACGCACGCATACGTTCCCGCCGTTATGGAGCATATAGAGCTTGCAGGCGTCCACTCCGGCGACTCCGCCTGCATCATCCCTTCAAAGCATATATCCGAAGAAAACGTTGCAACCATCAAGGAATACACGAGACGGATAGCGGAGGAGATGCACGTCAGGGGACTAATGAATATGCAGTATGCAATCGAAAACGGCAAAGTATACGTGCTTGAAGCGAATCCGAGAGCATCCCGTACCGTCCCTCTCGTTTCAAAGGTATGTAACGTTCGTATGGTACCTATCGCAACCGATATAATCACGGCTGAGTTGACCGGCAGACCGTCGCCCGTACCCGCGCTTAGGGATAGAAATATTCCCTATTACGGTGTCAAGGAAGCGGTATTCCCTTTCAATATGTTCCCCGAGGTGGACCCCGTGCTTGGACCCGAAATGCGCTCCACCGGTGAGGTGCTTGGTCTTTCACGCTCCTACGGCGAAGCATTTTATAAGGCGCAGGAAGCAACACAGTCGGTTCTTCCTCTCGAAGGCAACGTGCTCATTTCCGTTAACCGCAAAGACCGGGACGAAGCTGTAACGGTGGCGAAAAAGCTCCGTGAGCTTGGCTTCAGCATCTTCGCAACGGGCACAACCTACGAAAAGATAACCGAGGCGGGGATCGCCGCCGTTCAGGTAAAGAGAATGGACGAAGGCAGACCCAACGTATATGACCTTATCACAAACGGTGACATTCAGCTCGTCGTAAATTCCCCCGTTGGCAAGGACAGCAAGACTGACGACAGCTATCTCCGCAAGGCGGCGATCAAGGCAGGCGTTCCTTACATCACCACGATGGCAGGTGCCATGGCATCAGCCGAGGGGATACGCAAGGCTAAAAAAGGAACTGACACTTCGATAATGTCGCTTCAGGAGCTCCACGCAGAGATCAAGTAAACAAAAGATCACAAGATCCGCACACGGTGTTGACTGTGTGCGGATCTTTACTTTATAATGTAGCAAGATAGATCAAAAATGATAAGGAACGGCATTATGGCAACATGGGTAACGCATCTGGCGGTCGCAGACAATGTTCTCGCCGCGATCCCCACCCTATATAGGCACGAATTCTGCGTTGGTAACATTGCTCCCGACTGCAACGTTGAAAACGAGGACTGGACGAGCTTCACCCCCTCCCGTGAGGTGACACACTGGATGAGCGATAAGAGAAAGGTCGCATCAGATTCCGACAGATTCTTGCACGAATACATAGAAAAGCGCGCTATCGCCACCAAAGAAGAGGAATCGTTCCTTTTGGGATACTACTCGCACCTGATAACGGACGCAGAGTTCCAACGCTATATCCGTGACAGAGACCGAGTTAAAGCCGCATGGCAGAGGATAAAACAGCACTGTGATCTATGCGAAAGATCAGCGGGGATGGACGAAAGCTGGGACTCCGTAAAAAAGCTGATCGTCAGCTCCGAAAGAATGAAGGATATATATTCACTTGAACACGATTATTTGAAGAACAATCCCAATTCCGGTTATCTCACCGAGATCGCGGGACTAACGTACTTTCCTGATTATATTGACTATCTCCCCAAAGGCGCTATTCCGCGAAAGGTTCGCGTTATGGGCTACATGCCGCCAAAAAACGAAGGAAAATATAAGTTTATTGCTATGTCAGAGTACGAATATCATATTTTTCTCGACCGTGCAACTGAGCTTGTAATAAATGCTGTGAAAAAATTTCTTTCTGATCAAACAGAATCCGATTGAAAAACGGCGCCGACTCAGCTGACTCCCAAAATATAACTATACCGTTTTGTTGTTTTTATCGGTTGATATATGGCGAATTTTCGCAAATACAATATACTCAAAGACGACGAGCCGTAATTGGTAAATATAAGTAAAACGCAAGCGTCGGAAGCCTGGCTGCTCGCGGAATTTTTCACGAAAAAGGCTGGGATACCGTCACCGTGCCGATCGTTTCGGCGCTCGTGTTATGCTTATCTCTGATCTGGGGTTAAACTGATGGATAAATAAGAATTTATCGAGATAGAGGTACCTGTATGTTTACAGAGAAGAAAGCAACAGCAGAATACTTGTTACCGTATTATAACAAACTCAAAAATGCATGGTGCAAGGAGAGTTGCAGTCCTTCGCTGCGAGAAAACTGGCCAAATGGAAGTATTGCCAAAGGACAGTGCTTTGTAACAGCGATAGCCGTCAGAGATACATTTGGTGGAGAAGTTTTTGAACTAAAAATTTCAGAACAGGAAATCCACTATTACAACGTAATTGATGGAGAAATTGTTGACCTGAGCAGCGAACAGTTTGGAGAGCATATAACTTCTGATTTCTACTCGGCGGGTACTCCTTCTAACATATCGTTACGAATGAATGACCCAATAAAGAAGGAGAGATATGAAGTTTTAATTAGCCGAATGAGCAATGAAGCATAATTTATCTATATAAATTCCAATTGACGAGGTAATTATGGCAAGTAACAAAGAATATTTAGATTTTGTATTGGAACAATGTAGCAGTCTGTCTGCTCGTGCTATGATGGGAGAATACGTGCTATATTACGGCGGTAAGGTTGTTGGAGGTATCTACGATAACCGATTACTCGTCAAACCTACGCCTTCTGCGGTTGCATTGATGCCCGAAGCACAGCGCGAACTCCCATACGAAGGTGCAAAGGAAATGCTGCTCGTGGAAGATGTTGAGGACAGAGATTTCCTAAACAAATTATTTGAAGCAATGTGCGAGGACCTGCCCGAACCTAAATCGAAAAAAAGATGATATTTGACATTGGCAAAAGGAGATAAGGAATGCACGATATATGGAACCCGTGGCACGGATGTACAAAGTGCTCCGAGGGCTGCGAAAATTGCTATATGTATTTCCTTGACAGAGTTCACGGAAACGGCGACAGCTCCGTTGTCACGAAAACCAACTCTTTCAGCTATCCGCTGTCCAAATTCCGTGACGGCAGATACAAGATCCAAAGCGGTGAACAGATCCGTGTGTGTATGACGTCTGACTTTTTCGTGGAGGGTGCCGACGAATGGCGTGACGACGCGTGGGAGATCATGCGCCTGCGTCCTGACGTAAAATTCTTCCTGCTAACCAAGCGTCCGGAAAGGGTGCGGGAGCATTTGCCCGTCGGTTGGGGCGATGGCTGGAATAATATCTTCTTTAACGTCACCTGTGAGAATCAAAACAGAGCCGACGAACGCATACCCATCCTCCTTTCCCTGCCCTTCAAGCATAAGGGCATTATGTGTGCTCCCTTCATCGGCGAGATAAGCATTGAAAAACATCTAAAATACGGCCAGATCGAGCAGGTGATCTGCGGCGGCGAAAATTACGACGGTGCCCGTCCCTGCCATTTCGATTGGGTAAAAAAGCTTCACGCCGAATGCGCGAAGCATAACGTAACGTTCTGCTTTATCGAAACGGGGACGGTATTCATAAAGGATGGCAAGCGGTATCATATCCCCAAAAAGATCGTTCAAGCCGAAATGGCGCACAAATCGGGAGTGAACTTCATTGGCAAGCCGATCGAGTGGGAGTTAAAAGACCGAATGGGGTTCCCTATCCCCAAGGACGAGCTTTACGTCCCCTATTTTGGCAGAAACTGCTCGCAGTGCGGAAGCAGGATCATCTGCAACGGCTGCTCCGATTGCGGCAAATGTAAATATTAGATCCTGCTCCCAATAAAGAAAGATGTGCTTTTGACCAATCGAATAAACTCTAAAACATAAAGCTCCTACGCCAAATTCAGGTTCGACATTTTGTCATTTCAGTTGCACTCCACAATACTAATACCCGTAGATTGCAGCAACAGCGCGTTGCTTGTGAAAGAAAACGGTTAATGGTATAATACGGGTATAATAACCAAAGGCGGTATAGTGCATGGAAACGAAAGATATCATCCTTGAACTCAGAACGAAAAACGGACTCTCGCAGGACGAGCTTGCCGAAAAGGTATTCGTCACCCGTCAGGCGGTCAGCCGTTGGGAGAACGGCGAAACGATACCAAACACCGAAA
>CAYXHC010000018.1:9424-29548 GCA_964464905.1 uncultured Lachnospiraceae bacterium | reverse complement strand
CCTTTTATATACAGTTATACTACCGGTAGTGTAACTGTTTTACAAACACCCCGCAATAACGGGAGGTTTTGCTGTAGATCAGAATATCGTCAGTTTTCGGGACGGCGGTCTCTTTCGCCGAAAGGCGGTCGTCCGTCAGGACCACGTTCACTTTCGTAATCACGCCCACCTCCGGGACCGTGCCCACCTCGAGGACCGTGCCCACCTCGAGAACCGTGCTCGCCTCTGGGACCGTGCTCGCCTCTGGGACCGTGCTCGCCTCTGGGACCGTGCTCGCCTCTGGGACCGTGCCCACCTCTGGGACCGTGCCCACCTCTGGGACCGTGCCCGCCTCGAGGACCGCGCCAACCTTCGGGACTGTACTCGCTGTCGGGATCGCGAGGGGAGCGATCTTCAAGCGTTTCGTTTGCGACAGGAGATTCAAGTGAGTTTTCGTTCTTTGGTGCGTCGAGAGTGTCGTTTTCGTCAACCTCGGTGAGATAACGCTTAGCCTGAGTGGAGAAAAGTTCCCAATAGCGGCCGCGCTTGTTCATAAGCTGGCTGTGGTTGCCCTCCTCGATGATCTCGCCGTATTCAAGCACGATGATCTTCGATGCAACGGTAGCGCTTGAAAGTCTGTGAGAAACGAAAATGGTTGTCTTATCCTGACGGAGATTATCAAACTGATTGAAGATCTCCTGCTCGGCAATGGCGTCGAGGGAGGCGGTGGGCTCGTCGAGGATAAGGAAATCAGAGTCGGAATAGAATGCTCTTGCGATAGAAAGCTTCTGCCACTGACCAATGGAAAGCTCAATGCCGTTTTCCTCGAAATAGCGCATAAGAGGCGTGTTGTAGCCGTCGGGAAGCTTGTCGATGAAAATGTCGGCGTTGGACTGACGCGCAGCCTCGTAAACGTCGCCTTCCTTGTGTTCGTTGAATATGTCGCCAAACTGAATGTTCTCGGTCACGTTAACTGCGTACTTGCCGAAGTCCTGGAATATGATACCGAACATCTGGTAAAGCTCGTCGGTGTCGTATTCGCGTATATCGTGACCATCCAAAAGGATAACGCCCTCGGTCGGGTCGTAAAGACGGGTCAGAAGCTTGATGAGCGTTGTTTTACCGGCACCGTTTAAGCCGACGAGAACGCAGGTCTCGCCTTCCTCAAGCTTGAAATTGATGTTTTTAAGTACCATTCGTTCCGTGCCGGGATAGCGGAAGCAAACGTTTTTGAATTCAATGGTATGACCGGAGCGTCGCTTAACGTGACGCGGCTCTGCAAGCGTATTCGCGGGATCACAGTCAAGCACGGGCTTGATGTGCTTTTCTTCCTTCATGAAAAGGATCAGGTTTTCAATGAAAAGACCACCCTCGTAGATGGAAGACACTATGCTGATAAGGCTCGCAACGCCGCCGGAAACTGCGGAAAGTGCGCCCGTATAGAGCTGATAGTCACCGACTGCAAATGCCTTTGCAAATACCTGCTTTGCGATAAAGAGATAAAGAAGACAGTTAACTATCGTGGAGAAAACGGACACAGAGATGTGCCACACGTTTTCGTTGATTATCAGGCGTTTGATGCCTGCGTAATACTTTTTGAAGGTCTCGCGGAAGCGGCTGATAAAGGTCTCGGAAAGACCGAAAAGTCTGATCTCCTTTACCATATCCTTGTTTACCATCAGATTGCTGTAGTATTCCATCTGACGGCGATCCTTACTGCGGCGGCGGATATAGAAGAAGGTCTTTCTTCTGTAGGTGAAGTTGATCACCGCAGAGGGGATAGCGAGCAGGATAACTACGAAGGATATCCAGGACGCCACGTTAGTGAGTATAACGATATAGCTTACCATCGTTATGACGGTGGAAACGAGACTGAAGGTGGAGCGCATTATCTGAATGGGGCGCGAACCTGCCTCGCGGTTGGCATTTTCAAGCTTCTCGTAGAAGGAGGGAAGGTCGAAGCTTGCTATATCGACTTCCTTGGCTTTGTTGATTATCTTGACCTTGATATGATTCGTAACGATCTCACCCGATATGTTGACGAACATATTGTAAAGGCTGGAGATAACGGAGTTGATGAGCATATACGAGAACTGAAGGATGAGAAGCGACATGATCACTCGCCATCCGTCCGAGGTCGCCGTTGCGTTTGTGATGTTTATAATGAGTTTTCCGACCGCTGTGTATTGCTCGACCTTCAGAGGATCGATCAGTGAATTGATAAGATCGGCGGAGATGAGCGATCCAAGCACGGGAACGACACCGTTGAATACGCTCATGAACATCATTAAAAACAGAAGCGACGGACGAGCTTCCCATACGAGCCTGAATATATAGAAAAGTCTGAATATGAAACCTGATATCAGTTCCCAGAGATACTTGGGAACTTCCTTGATATTCTTCGGCTTCGGAGGTTTTAAGTCATCGTTTCGTCTGCCTCCCCATCCGGGAGGCGGTCCCATCATAGGTCCCATAAGTGATCTTCCTTTCTTAAATATATAATTTTATGACCGTGATATTATTGCTGAGTTTTTTCGTTTTGCTTGGCTTCGTCAGCGAGACAAAGCTTTGTTAATAGCGCACCGAGCGTTTCTTTTTCCTCGTCTGTGAGCGGTGAGAAAAAATCCTCAGCTCTTGCGATCCTGCGGGCGTGTACTTCCTCTGCCGTTTTTTTACCTGATTCCGTCAGATAAAGGCGAAGCTCACGTTTGTCCTCGGGGGAGCGCTCTCTGTATATGATCCCGTCTGCTTCAAGCTTTGCCAAAGCCTCGGAGAGGGACTGCGGACGGATGGCGAGTCGCTCGGAAAGCTCTTTTTGGGTGATTCCGGCGTGCCGTGATAAAACAGAGATCATACGCCCCTTTCCGTGATGAACGTTGAACGGCGGCGGTGCGGGCTGAGCGTTGTGAGGCGGAGGGCCATCGTGAGGCGGAGGGCCGTCGTGAGGCGGAGGGCCGTCGTGAGGCGGAGGACCGTCGTGAGGTGGAGGACCGTTATGCTTGTTGTGTTCAGCGTGTTGAGGCATGAAATCACGCCTTGAGCTGGCTTCAAGCCGATGAAGCAGCTTCATAAGTTCAAATCCTGTCATTTTGTGCTCCTTTCAATAATAATCAAGTTCCTTATCATTATTTTACTATAACGTTTTTGTCCTGTCAAGATGATAAGGAATCTTATTAATAAATGTTTTGAAAATTAATTGACTGTTTGTTAATGAATTGTGAATCGTTGCCCGACGGATCGCGAAAACTGTAGTTGTGCACAAATTACGGCATAAATTATTGTGAGAAAAGCACATTTACGATTTTGGTTTCCGTATGTTAAAATATTAATACAAAAATTTCCGTTCGAACGAAAGATTTTATAAGAAAAAAGCGACATATATAATATAGAGCATCTGTGTAAAGGTGTGACTGTATGGTAAGATAGCGAAAGGAGGACAGACCGTGAACAGATATTTATACGACGACGGACGGATCAATCTCCGCAAGATATTCAACCTCATATCTCTTCTGGCACTTCTGATCTTCGTCCTTGCCGTAGTTTTGTATGTTTGTCTCTTTA
Source organism: uncultured Lachnospiraceae bacterium (assembly GCA_964464905.1). Lineage (GTDB taxonomy): Bacteria > Bacillota > Clostridia > Oscillospirales > CAG-272 > DTU064. Next base: position 26,008 of record CAYXHC010000018.1, on the reverse strand, counting down.
TAAAGAAACCCCTTGAATACGAGGAGATCAAGGGCGGTATACACACTAAGATCGACGGAGGCGTCGTTACCTTCGTTGCGACGGCTCCGACCAAGTACGTGAGCTATAGCGGCGGCATCATGCGTAACGCATCCGAAGATTATTATGATATTAAAAACGGCATCGAATACAGATCCTTTTATATCGAAGGCGAGGCAGCTCTTTGGGGAAAGCTTTTTTCCGTTGAAGCGAACTCCCGCGTCAGCAGTTTTTCGTTGAAAAGCGACGGTAGTGGCATCAGATCGAATGATGAAGAACTTTATAAAGCTACGGATGAGGGGAAGGGTCAGCTGCAAACGTGTATAAACCGCATCTATTACAAAAACAGCGACGGCACCGCCATGCTTATCTGGTCTCTCGACGTTGCCATTGAATAAAATAACGGCCCCGAGCTTTTGCGACGGAGCCGTTTTGTCTTTATTTTACGGTGACTGTGATCGAAACGCCGCGCTTGTCGTCGGGCAGATCCCTTTCGGGGATCATATTAAGCAAAGGTATCCCTGCGGCATTATAATGAACGCGGTGAATATAGGTGTTTCTCCTGTTGTCCTGACCCGTTTTCTGTGCGTGGTAGATGATCTTCATCTTACCGTCGTCGTCAACGAAAAATGCGTTGTGTCCTGCGCCCTCAAGGTTTGTGAAATCGAAGGATGTGAGCATCGGGGTGATGGTTTTATCCCAGCTTTCAGCGGAAAGTATGTCAGCGTTTTCGTCAACGGTTAGATAACCCAGAGAGTAGGAATAACCGCCTGCAGAGCCTCCCGAATAGGCAAGACGTATCTTGCCGTCCGTGTAAATGGGGAAGGGTCCTTCATTGTTGACCGTACCGTTCTGATTTTCCCATCCGTAGAGCGGGCGTGCAATGAGCACGGGATCGCTTATGAGTCTATATGGATCGTCCGGTGAGATCTCGCCTACGTATATCATAGACCCCGAATCAATCGGTGAGAAGGTGCGCTGCGACCAGGCGTAATAGTGCCGACCCGCCGCTTCAAAATGGGTCATGTCGAGGGTGATTTCTCCTGAGACGAGATATGAACCGTCCTTTTTCATCACGCGGACGGGATCGCACCAGGAGTCGGGGGAGAGTAAGTCGCCGCCCTTGTGTTTCATCAGATGGGATTGAGGCGCCCACACCTTGCCTCCAAGTGCGAAAAGTATGTATAACTCGCCTCCGATAACGTGAAATTCGGGCGCCCAAAACGTCTGCACGTGTCCTTTTTCTTCATTATAGGGCAGTATACAAACGGGATAGTTCCCATCGGCAAAGAGCCCTTCGGGAGTGTCGGCGGCGGCAAGATAAAGCCCCACGTCGCCTGTGTTGTCGTTTGTTGCGAGGAAGTACCACTTACCCTCCCAATAAAAGACGGTGGGATCGGCAAATCCGTGTATGCAGGGCATGGGATATTCCTTTTCGAATATCTCGCCCGTCACAGTGAAGGTGCCCTTTCCCGTGACGGCACACCTGTCCCATATAACGGTCTTTTCGTCGTATGAGCCATCGGAATAACGGCAGCGCGCTTTCGTTGAATCAAGCTCCGACACGTCAGAGACCGTTACCGCATCGGGAAGCTCAGCCTTCATGAAGCGGAGAGGAACGTATCTGTCAACGACACCACGCAACAGATCGATCGAGACGGGAGCGACCGTTTCCGCTTTTTCGTAAAGCCCGCCGTACTCGCTTCGCAAAACGAGACCGCATTCCCGAAAGTCACAAAGATCGGCAGTGATCCAAAGCCACAAGCGGTCGGGATAAACGACCTTTCCGTCAGCGTCAACATATTCGGCGAAAACGAGATATTCACCGTCGCAGTGAAGGATCCGGGGATCTTGGGCGCCTCTTTCGAGAATACCGTTCTGATCGTTGATCTCGGCTTTCGGAAATAGTATGCCGTAATTGTTGTTGAGGGGTGTGTATGTATCTCCGTCGAGACTGACGGCAAAATGAACGCTCTGCGCCAGCGCAGAGGGGTAGGTTCGTCTGTCGATGATATCCCGTGTGTAAGCTTTGATGAATGCCATGATGGATCTCCTCCCTTTATTTCAGTATGTATTGATTTTACTTCCTCAAAAAAGCGCCGTCAATACATATCCATATCAAATAAAGGACAATTTTTATGATATAATGAAAATAAAGTGAAAGATATCGACGGAAAACCGTACATATATAGTGAAAGGCGCCGTGAACGCTCAAAGGAAACGTTGCGGCGAAGACGAAAATGAAAGATGAAAGGATAATAGAGTTGTTCTTCGCGCGGAGTGAATCCGCCATAGCGGAACTTGCGGACAAGTACGGCAGGCTCTGCATGCGTGTGGCAGAAAACGTAACGGGCAGCCGCGAGGACTCTGAGGAATGCTGTAACGACGCATACCTTGCCGCGTGGAATTCAATTCCGCCGGAGCATCCAAAGTCTCTGTCCGCGTACCTGTGCAGGATAGTGCGGAATTTAGCTCTCAAAAAACAGTCGTATAACAGGGCGGATAAACGAAACAGCGAATATGCCGCCTCCCTCGACGAGCTTTTTGTCTCGCTGACAGCAGAAGGAAGCGTTGACGACGACCTGACGGCGGCGGAGCTGTCACGCGCCATAAACGGATTTTTAGACCGCGAGCGCGGAGTTGACAAGGAGCTTTTCGTAAGACGGTATTACCTATGCGAATCCGTCGCCGCGGCGGCAGCGGCAATGTCCATAAGCACGAACAAAGCGTCCGTGCGGCTTTCGCGCCAGCGCGAAAGGCTTGCCGCATACTTGAGAAAGGAGGGTTACACGGTATGACGAGAGAAACACTTGCATCGGCGCTTTCAATGATAGACGAACGCCACGTTGCATACGTTACCGACAGGGAAACGGGGAAAGCCTACACCCCCCGTGAAAACGGCACGGCAAGCTACATCGTCGGAACAACAGCCGACACGGTGAAAAACGTGATCTCCGTTGCCGCCTGCGTTGTTGTCGCCGTCGCCGCCGTTATTGCGTTTATCCTGATGCGGCAAAGCATCACCCCTCCCCCCGCAGATACCACGACAGACGCCGAGACCGGCACCGAGACCGCCGCCCCCCACGAATCCGAAACAGAGACGGAGACTGATACAGAGACGGAGACGGAGACTGACGAGCCGGAAGAAAACCTCATCGTCGCCCCCGAAGGATATCAGGTCGTGTGGAGATGCACGTCTGTAGTATTAGTTTCAGCTGCTGATGGAAGCAAAATGACTACAAGGGAGAATCAATATGACGAAAACGGAAGATTGAATACCGTGACTGAATATGTTCGTGGTTTCATGGAAGAAACAAGAATACACGAATATATATATGAAAACGGAGAGCTGATAAGGATGGACACGTTTAGAAACGGAGAACTTGCCTCGGTTCGTGATTTCGCAGATGGCAAGCTTATAAAATCATCCTCTACAGCTTATACCGATTATACCGAATACAGCTACAATGAAAAAGGCTTATTAAAGCGTAAATACAGCTATTCTCGCGAATATTCGGGCGAATCACCGGAGATCTCTTATATTGATTATGAATATGATAGTAACGGGAATCTTACTTCCGAAATATCATATTTTATCAGTGAATTTGATTATCATTATGAATACTCTTACGATGAGAATAATAATGTGACGGAGATGCGCTACTACGATGAAGACGGCGTTATGTATTCAAACATTGTGTATGAGTACAATAACGGGAAATGCGTATCACGAAAGGAATACAATAGAGGCGCGCTTGAGGATGAACATCGTTATTTCTACGATTCTCATGGCGATCTGATTCGTTTGGATATGGTCGGCAGTAACGATGACGGAACAGATTATAAAGATTCGTATATCTATGAATATGTTTATGACGAAAAAGGTCAATTACTCAGCGAAACGTCTGTTTATGATGGACGGTATACTACAAAAGCATATGTATATGATTCGTATGGAAATATTGTATTGAAAAGTGAGCCTGCACCACAATATATATTTACCTATGAACCCTTTATCGTAACCGATGACGAGGCTGAAGATCTCTATAGTACAGATGATTTATTGAGAGAGCACGACTTATGGGCTCCGACCACAACTGAGGATATATTAATAGCCTACTATTGATACCCGAGCAACAACATATGAAGATATCAGCATTGGCATCACCCCCGCCAAAACCGCGCCTTCAGGCGCGGTTTTTTGCCGCCTTGAAATTTACCGTTGCCGAATTCGACATAATGTGATATACTCTTCGTATTCTGCCGTGCGGCAGTAAAACACATCTATCCCTCTCCGGAGAAAATATATGAACGATATCAAAACACGAGTATATAATGCATTCCGCCCGGCGGACGTTCTTCTTCCGCCCCGTGGCGCCGATATGAGCCGCTGGAGCGTTATCGCCTGCGACCAGTATACCTCTGAGCCGGAATATTGGCACGGCATTGAGGATTTTGTAGGCGAGGCTCCCTCCACCCTTAAATGTATCCTTCCCGAAGCGTTTCTTTCCGACGCGACCCCCTCCCGTATAGACACCATCAACCGCACAATGAGAGATTACCTTTATAATTATCTCAGCGGAAGCGACAAGTCCATGATGTACGTTGAGCGCAGTCTTGCCAACGGCGGCGTAAGGCGCGGCATCGTCGGTATATTCGACCTTGAAGAATACGATTTCACCGTGGGGTCAACATCTCTCATCAGAGCCACGGAAGCAACTGTTCTCGATCGTATACCGCCTCGTGTCCGCATCCGTTCCGGTGCGCCCATCGAGCTGCCGCATATTATGGTGCTTATCGACGACCCGCGTCGTACGGTTGTTGAAAACGTCACCGTTCCCGAGGAGCCTTATTACGATTTTGATCTTTCCGGCGGCGGAGGACACCTCTGTGGCTATGAGCTTCGCGGCGAAGAATGTGAAAAGGTGAGAGCTGCCCTTGCAGATCTTGCCGAAAACGCGGCAGGCGGCGACGCACCTCTCGTTTTTGCCGTGGGAGACGGAAACCACTCCCTCGCAACGGCGAAATCATATTGGGATTCCATCAAGTCTTATCTGCCCGACGACAGACGGGAAAACCACCCTGCGCGATTTGCTATGGCGGAGATAGTGAACCTCCACGACGAAACGCTGAATTTTGAGCCTATTTACAGAATAGTAAAGGGGACTGACGTGAACGACCTGCTCTCCGGACTCCGACGCTTTGCAAAGAACGCCGTCGGCGTCGGCGGTGAACAGCGCGTTATCTTTTTAACGAAGGACGCGGAAGGAGAAGTCGTTTTTGAGAACGCACCCCACGCCCTTACCGTCGGTTCTCTCGGTATGTATCTCGACAGCTACGCAAAGGAGCATCCCGAATGTGAGATCGACTATATCCACGGCGATGATACCGTCCGCCGTCTCGCTTCGCGAGAGGGATACGTCGGATTCCTTTTTGACGGAATGAAAAAATCAGAGCTTTTCGATTCTGTCGTCAAGTCCGGCGCTCTGCCCAGAAAGACCTTCTCCATGGGGCACGCCTGCGACAAACGCTATTACGTTGAAGCCCGCCGCATAAAATACGACGGGGAATTGTCCCTTTGAACGGTTCATCGCCGTAACACAAAAAAATAGTGATGTAACGCCCGCCTGAAACGACTTGCTTTTCGTTTCGGGCGGGTTATACTTTTGTATGCACGGACGAGAGGGGGGATGTCATTGACGGTATATGCCGACGTATTGTTCTGTGTCAATTTCAGCCTTGACTACGTTGCGCTTTACATAACGGGACGGCTCACGTCGTCCCCGTCGTCAACTGCGAGGATGTGCGCCTCTGCGGCGTTGGGGGCGGCTTTTGCGGTCTGCGCCCTTATCTTCGATATGAAAGGCTTTTTGTATGTTGCGGCATCGGCAGCGGTTTGTTTTCTTATGTGCCTTTGCGCTTATAAAAAGACAGACGTTATCGGATGCCTCGGCGCTGCAGTGTTGCTTTTTTCCGTAGGCGCTGCCCTCGGAGGCGCTATGACGGCGTTGTCGGCGCTGACGGCGGGATATCGGGATTCCGTAGAAGGCGGTGGAAGCGAAGACGTGGCCGTGTTCGCGGTTGCGGCAACGGCGTCGGCATTGACGGCAGTTGCTGCGAGGTACGCAAGACGGCGATGCTTCCGCGGTACTCGCGAGGTGACGGTGAAAGACGGCGGCATTTCTAAAACGCTGACGGCACTGGCTGACAGCGGGTGTTTTCTGCGTGAGCCTTTGTCGGGGCGATCCGCCCTTATAGTCCGAGCCAACGCATTGTCGGGAGTTTTGCCAAGCATTATCGTAGATGCGGCGTCTGCGGAGGACGTATCCGCTTCGGCGGCGTTGCTGCCGCCGGAGATGCTGGGACGCATACGTCTTATCCCAGTTACGGGAGTTTTGGGGAGTGGCCTTCTTCTTGGATACGTACCCGACGAAATATACGTCGTCTCCGGCAAAAGACGGCGGCAGACGGACTCGATCCTTGCGCTCTCGGCGGATAAGGGCAGATTTGCCGGATGCGATGCCATCATCCCGGGAGACCTGATCTGACGATATTTTTGTGCCGCAGAGAAGCGGCAGAAAGGGAGATAAAATGACGTTCGGTGAAAAGATATCATTCTTTATGTATCATTTGAGAGACGTGATCCGCCGTATATTCGATTTTATCAGGGACGGTGAACAGTATTACATAAACGGCTCCGACACACTTCCGCCGCCGCTGTCCTCATCCGAGGAGGCTGAGATACTTGAAAAGCTCGGGGATGGCGACGATGCCTCCCGAATACTTATCGAGCATAATCTCCGCCTTGTGGTGTATATCGCGAAAAAATTCGAAAACACCGGCATCGATATAGAGGATCTTATAAGCATTGGTACGATAGGACTTATCAAAGCTATAAATACCTTTAGACCTGACAAGAATATCAAGCTTGCTACCTACGCATCGCGCTGCATAGAAAACGAAATACTTATGTACATACGTAAAAATTCAGGGAAGCGGGCAGACCTTTCCATAGACGAGCCTCTTCGTGTCGATTGGGACGGAAATGAGCTTTTGCTTTCGGACGTTCTTTTCACCGACGAGGACGAGGTCTACGGAGCCGTAGAGCACGACGAGGATTATAAGCTTTTGCGCCGAGCCGTGGAAAGACTGCCGGAAAGGGAGCAGGTCATAATTACTCTGCGGTTCGGTCTTTCGGGCGGCAGAGAAAGGACTCAGGCGGAGGTTGCGGGAATGCTCGGCATCTCTCAGTCGTACATATCGCGGCTTGAAAAAAAGATACTCGACAGACTGCGTTCGGATATCGGGAACGGCATTTGACTTTCGAAAAAAATATTCGAAAAAATTAAAAATGGTATTGCAATTTTGAAATTTGCATGATATAATACATTGCATTGTGAATAAAAATATTACAGAAGGGAATTAGGGCAATGAAGAAGGGTATCCATCCTGACTACAAGGAATGCACCATTAAATGCGCTTGCGGCGAGACCGTCGTAACAAGATCCACCAAGGGCGATATGCGCGTTGAAATTTGCTCCAAATGCCATCCGTTCTTCACGGGCAAGCAGAAGTTCGTGGATGCGGGCGGACGTGTTGATAAGTTCAAGCGTCGTCTTGAGGCAAGAGGCAAATAAGTTCGCATATCTGTAATATGTGCAGCCGAGGGTGTTACACGCGCATTTAACGTGTAACACCTGTTTTTTTGTTTTTTTGATCTAAAACGAGGAGGAAGGCATATATGAAAGAAGATATGACGATAAAAACAGAAGAGATGCGTCGCCGCGCCGTTTTAGTGGGCGTGTTCGACGGCTATAACGTGACCGAGGAGGAGATGGGGATATCGCTTTCCGAGCTTGAAGCTCTTGCGGATACTGCAGGAGCTGACGTTATCGTGCGCATGACGCAGGCGAGAGTATCTCCTGACAAAAGGACTTATATAGGATCCGGAAAAACGGAAGAGCTTTCGGAGCTCTGCCAAAATGAAGAAATAGACCTTGTCGTCTTCGACGACGAGCTTTCGCCGTCTCAGATAAGGAACATCGAGGACGAGCTTGGCGGCGTGACCGTTATCGACCGCAGTATGCTCATCCTTGATATATTTGCACAGCACGCCGTAACGGGTGAGGGGAAGCTTCAGGTCGAGCTGGCACAGCTGAAATATTCCGCGCCCAGACTCACGGGTCATGGCACGGAAATGTCACGTCAGGGTGCGGTCGGCGGCAACCCTATTGGTACGAGAGGCCCCGGTGAAACGAAGCTTGAGATCGACAGAAGACGAATGAAGACCCGTATCGCCGCACTTGAAGCGCAGATACGCGAGCTTGAGCGTACGCGTTCCACGATGCGTGCCGCCCGCGACAGAAGCGGACTTTTGCGCGTTTCCATCGTTGGATACACGAACGCAGGTAAGTCTACGCTCCTGAACAGACTCACCGACGCAGGCATTCTGGCGGAGGATAAGCTATTTGCAACTCTCGATCCCACGACACGCAAATATAAGCTGCCGTCGGGCTCGGAGATACTCCTCACCGATACGGTAGGATTTATACGCAAGCTGCCGCACCACCTTATCAAGGCGTTCAAATCAACCCTTGACGAAGCGGTATACGCAGATATCATCATCAACGTTATCGATGCGTCGGACCCCGAATACGAAAACCACATCGCCGTTACCGAGGAGCTTTTGCATTCTCTCGGTGCCGAAGGCAAGCCCATCATTTACGCATTTAACAAATGCGATAAAAACGCCGCGTCCGCACCTCGCATCTCGAGGGAAAAGACGACTGTCTATATGTCTGCGGCAACGGGCAGGGGCGTAGACGAGCTTATAAGCATGCTTGAGACTACGATCCGATCCATGAAGCGAGTGTCGGTGTTTTCATTTCCTCCGGCAGCCTCCGGTAATGTAGCAAAGCTTTACCGTTGGGGCGAGGTGAGAGAGACCGAATATCTTGACGACGGCACCGTCCGCGTTACCGCGGTAACGGACGAGGCTGTCCGCGGTCAGCTTGAGCAGTATCTTTGCGAATGACCGTTAGCTTTTGAAAGGCTGATATTATGAAGAATAAACAAGCGCCCGAGGCGCTTACCGTAAAAACGTATACTACCCTGAAAAAACGCGCTAGCGCAGAGTTTGAGGAGCGCAAGTCGGTTTTTATCAGCCACGCCGCAAGGGTAACGACTGAGGACGAGGCTAAAGCCTTCATCGCCTCAATTAAAAAAGAATATTCCGATGCGCGTCATAACTGCTGGGCGTATTCACTTGCGGAAGGGAATATTGCCCGATATTCCGACGACGGCGAGCCTCAGGGAACGGCGGGACTTCCCATACTGAACGTGATAAAAACGTCGGGAGCCGTCGATGCTGCTGTCGTCGTGACCAGATATTTCGGCGGAATACTTCTCGGAACCGGCGGTCTCGTTCGTGCGTATACAGAAGGGGCAAAGCTTGCAGTCGCAGAGGCGGAGGTAGTCACCTACGAATGCTACGACGAGGTAACGGTCGTCTGCTCCTATTCCGATTATCAGAAGATATCGTACGAGCTGCCGCGCTACGGTGCAAAGACCGACTCGGCTGATTTCGGCGCTGAGGTCACGCTTAATATAGCCGTGAAGCGCACGCTCACCGGGAAACTTTCCGAAAAAGTTGCGGAGCTTGGTGCGGGACGGATGCTTTTCACCGTCACCGGAGAAAGATTCGATGCTTAAACAGTCGAATTTTGCACTATATCTGAAAAAATAATCGAATATTTATTTTTATACGCAAGTGTTTTTCAAAATACTTGCGTATATTATTATTAGAAAATAAAAATGCAGAGGTCTTTATGTCAGAACACATGAATGTTTGCGATATATTTCTTGCGCGAGAGCATCAGTTTTTGTCGAAATACGCCTTTTTGACGGAAAACACACGCGGACGCGACCGAGAATACGTCCCCTGCGTTAACAGAACTGAATTCCAGCGCGACCGCGACAGGATACTTCACAGTAAGTCCTTCCGCCGTCTTATGCACAAGACTCAGGTGTTCCTGCTTCCCACCGACGAGCATTACCGCACCCGAATGACGCACACCCTTGAGGTCACCCAGATCGCACGCATCATGTGCCGTGCGCTCCGCCTAAACGAGGACCTGACGGAAGCTGCGGCGCTCGGTCACGATCTCGGACATACTCCGTTCGGACATGCGGGCGAGGTCGTTATGCAGAAATGCTACGACGAAAACTTCACTCATTATAAGCAGAGCCTGCGTGTCGTTGAGGTACTCGAGAATAACGGCGCGGGACTGAACCTCACGTGGGAGGTCCGCGACGGCATACTTAATCATTCTGGCGAGAATCTCGCTTCCACGCTTGAAGGCGTGCTCGTTAAATTCGCTGACAGGATCGCCTATATAAACCACGACATAGACGACGCCGTCCGCGCAGGGATACTCTGCCACGAGGACATACCGAAGCATCTAACTGACGTGTTGGGGACTACCCACAGCGGCAGGATAAACACGATGGTCACCGCTGTCGTCGATGCATCCACCGATAAAAACGAGATCACGATGACAAAGCATATCTACGACGCCACAATGGAGCTTCGTCAGTTCCTTTTCGACCGCGTGTACATAGACAGCGCCGCAAAGGTCGAGGAAGCGAAGGCACAGGAGCTTTTGGCAAGGCTTTACGAGCATTATTTCGCAAATCCCGATCAAATGCCGAAGATATACCTTGACATAGCCGAAAGAGAAGGCACGGGACGCGCCGTGTGCGATTATATTTCCGCAATGACGGACAGATACGCTATCGATAAATACCGCGAGCTTTTCATTCCCGAGGCGTGGCGCGGCTCATCGGATTTCTGACAGTCCTCATTTGCGAAAAGGAAAGGAGAGACCGATAAATGCCCAGAATACCGGTAAGCGTTATTGAAGAGATAAAAGAAAGAAACGATATCGAAGAGGTAATTTCCCGCTATGTGAATCTGAAGCGGGCGGGCAGTAATTTTTCCGGTTCATGTCCTTTCCATTCCGAGAGAACACCGTCCTTTACCGTTTTCCCTGCCACGCAAAGCTACTATTGCTTCGGTTGCGGAGCAGGCGGAGACGCCGTCTCTTTTTTGATGAACATTGAAAACTTATCTTACATTGAAGCGCTGACAGTCCTTGCGGAAAGGGCGGGGGTCAAGCTTCCCACTGATGGCTCCTTCGAGCCGGCAGGGGTCTCGCGCAATCGTGTGTTTGAAATGAACAAGGAGGCAGCACGGTTTTACAGAGAACGCCTTTTCGACGAAAAAACGGGTGCCGCCGCGAGAGAGTATCTCATCAGACGCGGACTTTCTTCATCTATTATAAAGCGGTTCGGTCTGGGGTTTGCCCCTGAGGGGTTTGAGATGAGCAACACTCTCCGAAAAAAGGGATACACCAACGAAGAGCTTGTTGCAGGATTCCTTTGTAAGCTCAGCGAGAGGACCGGACGCCCCTACGATATGTTCCGCGGACGCGTAATGTTTCCTATCATAGACACATCAGGGCGAGTCGTTGCTTTCGGCGGACGTATTATGGGAGACGGCGAGCCGAAATATCTGAACTCGTCGGATACGCCCGTATTCAAGAAAAGTAAGACCCTTTATGCGCTCAACTATGCAAAGGAGCATTGCTCCGAGGAGCTGATCCTGTGTGAAGGCTATATGGACGTTATTGCGCTCCATAACGCAGGCGTTGAAAATGCCGTTGCCACTCTCGGCACAGCGTTGACTCCGGATCAGGCACGCCTTATGGCGAAGCATACGAAGCGTGTCATAATATGCTACGACAGTGACGAGGCAGGGAAGCGCGCCGCATCCCGTGCTATCGAAATATTGACGGAAACGGGACTCGACGTTCGCATACTACGGCTGAAGGGTGCGAAGGATCCGGACGAATTCATCAAAAAGTACGGTGTTGATAAATTCCGCGACGCGCTTAACGGCAGCGATACCAAGTTCGGTCACGTTATGTCGGGCATCCTCGCAAAATACGACGAGGATTCCGATGAGGATAAGATACGCGCACTCCGCGAGATCAACGAATATATCGCAGGAATATACAGCGAGGTGGAACGCGAGGTCTACATCCATCAAGCGTCGGTAAGGCTCGGTATTTCCGAGGCAAGTATAAAAAACGACGTTTTGCAAACTATAAAAAAGAAACAAAGAGCAAAGAAAAAGGACGAGTCTGAGGAGCTTTTACGTGAAAGCGCAGGATATGGCGACAAGATAAACCGCGATAAGCTCACACAGCTCCGCCGCGCAAGCTGCGAGGAGGTGGTGCTGGGAATGCTCGTGGCTTATCCGGAGTATATAAAGGCTGCTATCTCCGATAAGGACGGCGCACTTTCGGAGGAGGATTTCGGTACGGAATTCGGTCGCCGCGTGTTCAGATCCGTGACGGATATATATAAGGATAATGAAAGCTTTGATTTTGGCGCACTTTCGGGATGCTTCACCGTTGAAGAGATCTCGCGCATATCTAAGCTTGCCCTCGACAGACAGAAGCTCAATAACGATATGAGCGTTTATCTGTCAAACGTGACTGCGCTGAAAAAGGAGCGCAGCCGCGCCGATAACAAAAACGAAGACCCGTTTGACGCTATCAAACGTCTCCGCGAGAAAAACAAAAAGTAGCGGAAGCGTTGGAATACATATCAAAAGACAAGAAGAATTTTGGAGCCGTCGGCACGCGGCGGCGAGGAGGTAAACAATGGAACAGGAAAGAACCGGAAAGGAACTTGAACTGCTCGAAAAAGGAAAAGAAAATGGGAAAGTCACCCGCAACGATATCGAGGAGGCCTTTGCTGACGAGGATTTCGCAGAAAACGATCTTGACAGAATAGAAAAGCTTTACGATACACTCGAAACCAGCGGTATCGGCATCGAAGCAGATACTGCAGATTTCGAAGAGATCGAATCCGAGGTCGGCAGAATGGGAAGCGCTGAGGATATGGAAAAGGCGCTCACTCAGGAAGGTCTCGCTATCGACGATCCCGTCAGAATGTATCTCAAGGAGATCGGCAAGGTGCCGCTTCTTGATTCCGAGCAGGAGTATGAGCTGGCAAAGCGAATGTCAGAAGGAGACGAGCAGGCGAAAAACGATCTCGTAGTTGCAAACCTCCGTCTCGTTGTAAGTATCGCTAAGCGTTATGTCGGTAAAGGTATGTTCTTCCTCGATCTTATTCAGGAGGGCAACCTCGGTCTTATGAAGGCCGTTGATAAGTTCGACCACACCAAAGGCTATAAGTTCTCCACGTACGCAACGTGGTGGATCCGTCAGGCTATCACCCGTGCAATCGCGGATCAGGCGCGTACTATCCGTATCCCCGTTCACATGGTGGAAACTATTCATAAGGTGTCCAGATACTCCCGTCAGCTCCTTCAGGAGCTTGGACATGAGGCATCTGCCGAGGAGATTGCTGAAAAACTCAATATGACACCCGAAAAGGTACGCGAGATCATGAAGATCGCACAGGATCCCGTTTCCCTCGAAACGCCTATCGGCGAAGAGGAGGATTCTCACCTCGGCGACTTTATCGAGGATCAGGACTCCCCCGCCCCCCCGGAAGCTGCATCCTACGCCGTTCTCCGTGAGCAGCTTGCAGAAGTGCTTCACACCCTCACCCCCCGTGAGGAACTCGTTTTGAAGCGTAGATTCGGTCTTGATGACGGTAAAACGAGAACCCTCGAAGAGGTTGGTCGTGAATTCAATATCACGCGCGAGCGTATACGCCAAATCGAAGCTAAAGCTCTTCGCAAGCTCCGTCATCCCAGCCGCTCAAAGCGTCTTCGCGATTTCCTTGATTGATATGAGCTGTTGTCATAGTGCACAAAGTTTTTCGAGCAATCTTGTTTATAATGCGCAATAATGTGAGCGAAAGATACAAAATTGGCTTGCGAAAATTGTTCAATATGCACCGCAAATGTGAAGAATTCGTAACATGGATCGTTTTGCAGAGGTGCTGATTTGGGATTGCTTGATTAAATACTGCTTGACAGTTAAGAATTATTGAGTTAAAATATTAAAGGTATTTGTATGGTCAATATTTATAGCCAATAATACCGAGTATGTTTGAGGAGAATTCCGTATGAAAAAGAAGCTTTTATGTCTGTTTTTGTGCACGATCATGTTGTTGTCGCTTGCTTTGACGAGCTGCTCCGTTAACAGTGGCACAGAAGAAACCGTCGAAGGTGAAGATGAACTCACAGAAACCGATCGTACTCCCGTTACCCTTACGCTCTGGCTTCCTTCAGAAAAAGAGATATCCGAAGAAACAAGATCTCTCGTTGAAGCCGCTATGAACGAGTATCTCAAGGCTACATATACAACCGCTGTTGAACTTAAGATATATACAAAGGAAGCATACGCTCAGGCTGTCGAAGATCGCATCTCCAAGATCGAAGAAAAAGCTAAGCAGGATGCTGAATCGGAAAGCATTCAGCGTGAGCTGGACAAGTATAACCGTCTGCACGGTATCACCACAGAGGCTACCACTGCCACGGAATCCATCACCACTGAAGTTGAGACCTTCAAGAATGAGTGGGGTGTAACTGAGCAGAGATATCCCGCTGTTGGTGAATATCAAATGGATATTTTCCTTATCACTGATTATACCGATTATATTGATCTTATCGAGAGAGACGCTCTGCACGAGTTGGATACCAATCTCGACTCCACATCCAAGTCTCTCAAGAGTTATATTTATCCTACGTTCCTCTCTGCTGCTAAGTTCAACGGAAGCACCTATGCTATCCCCAACAACCACGGCGTTGACGATTTCAAGTTCCTCCTTCTCAATAAGGAACTCGTAGACAAGTATAGTTACAGTCCTACAGTTCTTGCCGATAGTGTTGCAACTGCAGGCACCACTATGCCTCTCGAAGAGTATATAGAAGCAGTCGTCAAATACGAAGACCTCAATACTGTTGACCCCATTCTCTCTTGGATCGAGCCCGCCGGTATGTCTTACTGGTCTGAAGACGGCGAATGGAGCGTTGTTGCCTCCACTCTCAACACCGCAAACAGCACCTACGATGCAAAAGGCTCTATCGGCAGTATCTTCAAGAACAACACCTATAAGTCTAACTTCAAATGGATGAAGAGCCTCGAAGAGAACGGATACTTTGCAGAAGATCCTGCAACCTGTGAAAAGTTTGCAGTCGGCGTAGTTGAAGGCGGCTACAGCGACGTTGCTAAGTATGAAGAAGATTACTACATCTCCGTATATGAATATCCTGTTGCAACTCAGAAAAGCGTATTCGCAGGCGCATTTGCCGTCAGCGCATACACTGAAGACCTCGACCGTGCGATGGAAGTTATCCTTTGCCTCAATACCGTTCCCGAACTTCGCAACATTCTCCAGTATGGCGTTGAAGACGTACACTATAAGGTGACCGATACCGATGAAGACGGAAACGTCATCTCCATTGAAAGACTCAACGACGACTATGTGATGGATATTCTCCATACCGGTAACAGTTACATCGCTTACTTCGATGAAAATATGACCGGTAACGAATGGGAAGACGCTAAGAAAGCTAACCTTCAGTCTTCTGTGAGCCCCTTCATCTACTGCACAGGTCTCAAGAATTCTGAAAATGCCGCTTATTTTGCTGATCTTAAGAAGCTCTCCGCTGATCTTTACACCCGTATGATGGCTGTATCTTACGAGGACGTTGATACGTTCTTCAGCGATGCGCATACTGAGATCGCCTCTAGCGATGCCTTCACAAAGCTCACTGATTCCGAATGGGAAAACAGCCTCGTATTCATTTACAATGCGTTCTATGAAGAATACTTTGCTGTTGAAGAGGAAGAAATTCCCGCAGAATAATTTCAAATTCAAAAGCGCAGACTCGTCAGGTCTGCGCTTTTCTTTCGCTGTAGTTTTATTCACCGCAGCAAAGCCGTGCTGTGCGCGATGTATATGAAGGCGGAAGGAAATAGCCGAAAAAACGTAAAAATATAAAGAAAAATCGAAAATATACTATTGACAAAAAAATAACTCCGAGCTATAATTAATAAGCTTGTGCTCAGATTGAGCACGGCGTATAATTCACACACAACGCCGAAAAATGCAGTCGGTGCCGAAAACAGCTTTTCGGCTGCTGCAGATATGGCGCTTGTGGTGGAAAAAACCGAAGGAGGACATAGAAACTATGTCAGTTATCACTATTAAGCAGCTTCTCGAAGCAGGCGTACATTTCGGCCACCACACGAGAAGATGGAATCCCAAGATGTCCGAGTATATATTTACCGAAAGAAACGGTATCTATATCATCGACCTCCAGAAGACCGTTAAGAAGTTCGACGAGGCTTATATGTTCGTTCGCGAGCTTGCTGAAAACAACGGCACTATCCTTTTCGTCGGCACCAAGAAGCAGGCTGCTGATGCTATCCAGGAAGAAGCAAAGCGTTGCGGCCAGTACTACGTAAACGTACGTTGGCTCGGCGGTATGCTCACCAACTACAAGACTATCAGACGTTCTATCAACCGTCTCTACCAGCTCGAAAAGATGCAGGAAGACGGTACCTTCAACTCTCTTCC
>CAYXHC010000018.1:0-9414 GCA_964464905.1 uncultured Lachnospiraceae bacterium | reverse complement strand
AACCTCGAGCGTAACCTCGGCGGTATCAAGGAAATGGACCGTCTCCCCGACGCTATTTTCATCGTTGACACCCGCAAGGAGCACAATGCTGTTCTCGAAGCTAAGAAGCTCGGTATCCCCGTAGTTGCAATCGTAGACACCAACTGCGATCCCGATGATGCTGATTACATCATCCCCGGTAATGACGACGCTATCCGTGCTATCAAGCTTATCTCCTCCGTTCTCGCTGACGCTGTTATCGAAGGCAAGCAGGGCGAATCCTTTGAGGCTGCAGAAGCTGAGAAGACCGAGGCTGAAGAAGCAGCAGACGCTGAATAATTATTATTACGAGGTAAATACAAAATGGCAGCTATCACAGCAAAAATGGTATCCGAGCTCCGCGCTAAGACCGGTTGCGGAATGATGGAATGCAAGAAGGCACTTACCGAAGCTGACGGTAATATGGAAGAAGCCGTAAAGGTTCTTCGTGAGAAGGGTCTTTCCGTTGCAGCTAAGAAGGCAGGCAGAATTGCAGCAGAAGGCGTTGTTGACATCATGGTATCCGAGGACGGCAAGTCCTGCGCAATGATCGAAGTTAACGCAGAAACCGACTTCGTTGCAAAGAACGCACTTTTCCAGGAATTCGTACGCGGTATCCTCGCAGTTATCCTTGAGAAGAAGCCTGCTACCGTTGAAGAACTCAACGAGCTCCCCTACGACGCTAACTTCACCGTTGAAGGCAAGCGCAAGGACATGGTATTCACCATCGGCGAAAACATGACCATCCGCCGCTTCGAGGTTATCGAAGGCGTGTTCTCCACCTATATCCACGGTAAGGGTTCTACAGGTGTTGTTGTTAAGTTTGAAGCTGACGAAGCAGTTGCAGCAAAGGCAGAATTCGAAGAATTCGCAAAGAACCTTGCTCTCCAGATCGCAGCAGGCAACCCTCCCACCTACGTTGCTAAGGAAGACGTTCCTCAGTCTGTTATCGATGAAGAAATGGCAGTTCAGATCGCAGCAGCAAAAAATGACGAAAAGCTTGCAAACAAGCCTGACGCAGTTGTTGCAAAGATCGTTGAAGGTAAGCTTGGTAAGCTCTTCTTCGACCGCGTTTGCCTCCTCGAGCAGCCCTACGTTAAGGAAGACAGCATGAAGGTAAGCAAGTACGTTGCTGACACCGCTAAGGCTCTTGGCGGCAGCATCAAGGTTACCGGCTTCTGCCTCTACGAAAGAGGAGAAGGTCTTGAGAAGAAGGAAGATAATTTCGCAGCAGAGATCGCTTCCCTCGTAAGCAATAAGTAATTGCAGAATGACTGATAAAATATCCCGCAAGCTTGATTGCGGGATATTTTTATGCGAAAAAGTCAATTATCTTGCTAAAAACGGCAATTCATTGTTTACAAGTGCGAAAAAAATAAGTATAATATATTAGATATAATATATATGTAAACCGATAAATATAATTTCGGAGGAATTGTTATGGAACCCAAATACAAAAGAGTGTTGGTTAAGCTTTCGGGCGAAGCTCTTCGAGGCGATGGCGACGGCATCCTTGATTTTGGTATGATCGCGGAGGTTGCCGAAGCGATCAAGAAATGTGTAGCTCTTGGCGTTGAAGTTGCGGTTCTCGTTGGAGCAGGCAATATTTGGCGAGGCGCCGGCGGAGTCGGTATGAACCGCGCAAGAGCAGATCATATGGGGATGCTCGCAACTATGATCAATTCCATAGGACTTGAGGATTCCTTCAAACGCGCAGGTCTCGACGCCGTTGCTATGTCAGCCGTTGAAATGAATGAATTTGCGGAGCTTTATACCGTGAATAAAGCTGATGCGTACCTTTCTGCAGGTAAGGTCGTTATCCTTGGCGCCGGCTCAGGCAATCCTTTCTTCACCACTGACACAGCCGCCATACTTCGTGCAGCAGAGCTGAATGTTGACGTTGCTATCCTTGCCAAGAATATTGATGCTATCTACGATAAGGACCCGAGAAAATTTGACGATGCCGTAAGATTCGACACCGTTGACTACGATTACATTATCGATCATAAGCTTAAGGTT
This sequence comes from uncultured Lachnospiraceae bacterium, assembly GCA_964464905.1. Lineage (GTDB taxonomy): Bacteria > Bacillota > Clostridia > Oscillospirales > CAG-272 > DTU064. The sequence goes on along the minus strand of CAYXHC010000018.1, from coordinate 7,377 downwards.
ATAGACCTGGCTGCAGCGGCGCTTTCAAGCGAAAACAATCTCCCGCTTCTCCTTTGCGCTCTCGAAAACCCCGAAAATATCTACAGAGCCGTCATCGGAGAGAAGATCGGCACAGTTGTTACCAAATAAAGCGAACCGGAATCAGATCCGCTTACAATAATCATTTTAATATTAACTATATAAAGAAAGAAGGACCAAAAATGAAACTTAAGCTCGACGAATTCGAAACCAGAATGAAAAAATCCATCGCTGCGTATTCCGATAATCTTTCTACCATACGCGCCGGCCGTGCAAACCCCGAGATACTTTCCCGCGTTAACGTAGATTATTACGGTGCTCCTACGCCCCTTGCTCAGGTTGCTGAGATCCGCGCAGCAGATGCACGCACTCTCGTTATTTCTCCTTGGGATCCCTCTCTTCTTAAGGGGATCGAACGCGCCATCCTCGCTTCTGACGTTGGTATCACGCCCCAGAACGACGGTAAGATCGTAAGACTTATGATTCCCCAACTCAATGAAGAACGCAGAAAAGAGCTTAAAAAGCAGGTCGAAAAGATGGGTGAAGAAGCGAAGGTCGCTATCCGCAACATCCGCCGCGATGCTATCGAGAAGGCAAAGGCACAGAAGAAATCCGGTGCTATGACCGAGGACGAAGAAAAGCAGTCAGAAAAGGATGTACAGACTCTTACCGATAAGTGCATCAAAGAGATCGACGGTGTATCAGATCGCAAGATCAAGGAGATCATGTCCATATAAAAGCTCCTTTTGAGAAGGAAAACTACTATGGCATTTTCATTGTATAAGAAAAAGAAAAGGGAAGAGGTCGATCTTCCCGAGCGTGTCACCGTTGACGAAAAGCTCCGTCATATTGCGTTTATAATGGACGGAAACGGACGATGGGCAAAACTCCGCGGAATGCCACGCGAATTCGGTCATTCCGAGGGAGCTTCCACATTCAAGCGTATCGTCCGTTATTGCGGAGATATCGGTATTAAGATCGTCACGGTGTACGCCTTTTCGACTGAAAATTGGACTCGTCCCAAAGCGGAGGTGGATCGTATAATGGTGCTCCTTCGTGAATATCTTAACCTTGCCGAAGGCGAAATGGAGGAAAACAAGATCCGCTATACCTTCCTTGGTGACAAGTCGGTGTTCACCCCTGCCCTCCGCGAACAAATGGAGCGACTTGAGGAGATATCGGCTCGTTACGAGCAGAGGCTCAACATCGCCGTCAACTATGGCGGCAGAGCTGAGATTGTGAACGCCGCGAGAGCACTGACCGAAAAAGGACTTCCCGTAACTGAGGAAAATATTTCCGACCACCTTTACACCAAAGGCTGTCCCGATCCCGATCTGATCGTCAGAACGGCAAATGAAAGAAGACTGTCGAATTTTCTGCTGTGGCAGTCGGCGTATTCGGAATTCTATTTTACGGAAACATTGTGGCCTGATCTGACGCCGGCGGACGTTGATGCGGCTGTGGCGGATTTTTACCGCCGCGGACGTCGATTCGGCGGTGTACTTAATAAATAAAAAACGGTACGAAAAAAGCCATTGGCTTTTTTCGTACTTCAACCGCGTTTTGCGGTAAAAATACCTTTTGGCCGCGGTTTTTGCGGCATTCGGAGTTGATTATGCTTACGAGACTTCTGACCGGTATCGTTCTTGTAATATTGATGGCGCCGGTCATCATTTTTTATGATACCGTAGCGACGCCTGTCATTGTTGCCATCATAGCCGCCGTGTCGGTTTACGAAATGGCAAAATGTATCGGTTACACCGATAAAAAACGTATATGGCTCGTTATCCTAGCTGATGTTATCGTCATCGCGCTTCCTTTCGCTGTATTTTATATGCATTTGAGTGCGCTTTCCGTAGTACTGGCGTCAGCGTCCTTTTTTGTTTACATTGTATACTCTCTCGGCGTATTCAATGTGGCGAAGCCTCTCTCCCCGGCACCTCAGTTTGCAACTACGGTTATATATGTCGGAGGTGCTGTAGCCGCAATAACGGCCATTGCCGCACTTCCCAATGGTGGACTGATCCTCCCCTTTGTTTTCCTTGGCTCATGGCTCACCGATACCTTTGCATATCTTTGCGGAACATTTTTCGGACATCATAAGCTTATCCCCCGCGTTTCTCCAAAAAAGACTGTGGAGGGAAGTGTAGGTGCCGTTATATTTACCGTAATCTCGTTTTGGGGTTATGGTCTTGTGATCGCAAAGGTGACGGGACTCACGGTCAATTATATCGCTCTCGTATTAACGGGATTCGTACTTTCCGTAATTTCTCAGATCGGAGACCTCAACGCATCCTTTATCAAGCGAGCGTATGGCGTTAAGGATTACGGCAAAATATTCCCCGGACATGGCGGTATGCTCGACCGCTTCGACAGCGTTATGGCGGTCTCCCCCGTTATATATATTGCAGCTTTGATCTTTACATATTTTATTTAGGTTGGACGTAAAATGAATAATGACAACATCGCGCTCGGACTAACGGTGCTTGGATCGACTGGTTCCATCGGAATACAGACTCTTTCGGTAGCTTCGTCTATCGGAGCGCGTATTGATATGATGAGCGCAGGCTCAAATGATAAGCTCTTTGAGGAGCAGTGCAGAAAATATGTGCCGAAGATAGCGGCAATGGCAGACGAGGAGGCAGCAAAACGCCTTCGCACAGCGCTTGCCGACACTGACATAAAAATATACGCAGGTGACGCCGGCGTCACGGAGGCGGCTTTTGAGACCCAATCTGATGCAGCCGTGGTTGCTGTTTCCGGTATGGCTGCCGCCGCACCAATGATGGCTGCCGCAAAAAGCTGCCGCCGTATTTGTATGGCGAATAAGGAAGCCATCGTCGCTGCGGGTGCGCATCTTCTCAGCGCGATCAGGGAGGGCGGTGCCGAGCTGATTCCCGTTGACAGCGAGCATAGCGCCATTTTCCAGTGCCTTTCCGGCGGAAAGCGCGAAGACGTGAAGAAGATACTTCTCACAGCTTCCGGCGGTCCTTTCTTCGGCAAGTCCCGTGAGGAGCTTGGCGCCATCACACCCGAAAGAGCGCTTGCTCATCCCACTTGGCTTATGGGCAAAAAGATCACCATTGACTCCGCGACCCTTATGAATAAAGGCTTTGAGGTTATTGAAGCTATGCATCTTTTCAACGTTGCAGCTGAAGATATCGAGGTCGTTATCCATAGAGAGAGCATCGTTCACTCTATGGTCGAGTATTGTGACGGCGCTATTATTGCGGAGCTTGGACTCCCCGATATGCGTACCGCTATCGGATACGCTATAACGTATCCCCGCCGCCGCCCTACTGAGGTTGGAAGCGTGGACTTTTTCAAGCTTGGCAAGCTTACCTTCGGAAAGCCCGACACGGAAGCCTTCCCCTTGCTTGCTTTCGCGCAGAAGACAGCAGCAGCGGGAGGCACGGCGCCTGCAATAATGTCTGCATCCGACGAAATTGCAGTTGGTGCTTTCCTTGCCGGCAAAATAGGATTTTATGATATTTACGACGTTGTTTCTACCGTTACCGAAAAGCTCGGACGCTCCGGAGAAACGACGCTTTCGGAAATATTTGAAGCAGACGCAGAAGCAAGAGCGTATACAAGATCCCTGATAGCGGCTATGTAACGCCCGAGCTTTTGCATTATAAAAGAAAGGCATCTCATTATAATGTCAGTTTTTTCGATTATTATCGCAATTTTCGTATTTGGACTGCTCATATTCATTCATGAAATGGGGCATTTTCTCACCGCGCGCATGTTTGGCGTCACCGTTAAGGAATTTGCCATCGGTATGGGGCCCAAGATCCTGTCCCGCGTGAGCCAAAAATCTGGAACTGTATATTCTTTGAGAGCGTTCCCCTTCGGTGGTTTTACAAGCATGGCAGGTGAGGACGAGGAATCAGACGACCCCAATGCGTTTTCCGCCAAGCCTCTATATCAAAGATTTATCATAACAGCCGCAGGCTCACTTGCAAATCTTTCCGTAGGTATCGTGCTTATGGCGGCGCTCGTTATGTTCAGCGGTACACTCGGCTCCACGACCATACACAGCTTCTTCCTTGAGGAAGGACAAACGAAAGCGCAGTCTGAGGCCGAAGGACTTATGGCAGGCGATCGCATCGTTGCCGTTGACGGTGAGCGCGTTCATATCGCAAATGAGCTTGCTTATGAGATAATGCGCCGCGGCGTTGAGGATATAGACATCACCGTTATCCGCGACGGCGAGGAGATCATCATCAAGGACGTTACGTTCCCGAAAGCATCCTCCGACGGTATAAACTTCGGCTCTCTTGATTTTTACGTTTATTCGGAGCCGAGAAGCTTTTCATCAGTCCTTACTCATGCATTTTTCCGTTGTGAGCTGACCATTGAAATGATTTGGGAATCTCTCGTCGATCTTGTTTCCGGCAGATACGGCATGGAAGCTGTTAGCGGTCCGGTCGGCGTTACACAGGTGCTCGGTGAAGCCGCAGAAACGGGATTTGCCGATCTCGTATATATGGCTGTGGTCCTTTCAATGAACCTCGGTGTTATGAATCTGCTCCCTCTGCCTGCTCTCGACGGAGGAAGACTCATCTTCCTTGTTATCGAGCTTGTCCGCGGAGGTAAACGTGTTAACCCAAATGCGGAAGCCATCATTCACTTCATGGGGATCGTCGTACTGCTTTCGTTAATGGTTCTTATCGCATTCAAGGATATAGCATCATTCTTTTAAGCTGAAAAGGTGACGTATGAATTATATTACCAGACGTAAGACCCGCGCCGTCAGCGTGGGAGATATCATCATCGGCAGCGACGCTCCTATCAGCGTGCAGTCTATGTCAAGCCGCGACAGTCGCAATTACGAGGCTGTGCTCGCCGAAACAAAGGAGCTTGAAACCGTCGGCTGCGATATCGTTCGCATTGCCGTGCCCGAAGCATCCTGCACGGGTATATTCGAATACCTGAAAGGGAACGGCGTTAAGGTGCCTCTTGTTGCTGATATCCATTTTGACTATAAACTTGCCGTTGCGGCAGCGAAGGCAGGCGCCGACAAGGTGAGAGTGAATCCGGGAAACCTCGGAAGCATCGATAAGCTCCTCACCGTTGCTGATGTTTGCGGCGAATACGGCGTTGCTATGCGCGTTGGCGTAAACGGCGGCTCCGCAGAGAAGCGGTTCGTTGAAAAATATGGCGGCGCCACGGCGGATGCCCTTGCCGAAAGCGCACTTTCATATGTTGACACCCTTGACCGTCACGGATTTTTCGATATCGTCGTTTCCGTTAAGTCCTCCAATGTTAAAACCATGATAGACGCAACCCGTCTTATCGCAAAGGGGTGCGATTGTCCCCTCCACCTGGGTGTCACCGAGGCGGGCACCGCCCGTATGGGTACGCTAAAGAATGCCGTCGGCATAGGCTCGCTTCTTTGTGACGGAATAGGCGACACCATCCGCGTGACGCTTTCTGCTCCCACAGTTGACGAGGTCGCCGCAGGCCGCGATATAATTGCCGCTTGCGGACTGGCAGAGTCCGGGATTGAGCTTGTGTCTTGTCCCACCTGCGGACGCACGAGGATCAAGCTCTTTGATATCCTTGATTCGATCGAGCCGCGTTTGCGCGCTGTTGACACAAAGGGCAGGCGCATTAAGGTTGCCGTTATGGGATGCGTCGTAAACGGTCCCGGCGAAGCAAAAGAAGCGGACGTTGGTATCGCCGGCGGCGACGGTGAAGCAGTCCTTTTCCGTCACGGTGAGATCGTGAAAAAGATAAGCGAAAAGGACGCATCTACCGTGCTTTTGGCAGAACTTGATAAAATAATCAACGAAGAATAAGTGAGAAGAATAAGGAAGTCTACATAAATGGAAAACGGACGCGAAAAAAGGACGTTGTGCGAGCGATTCTCGCGCTATGCTCCCGACGGGGAGGCTAAAAGAATACTTCTGTCCGCGCTCGACTACAGCCTTAAAATGCTAAAGGAGGAGCGCATAATCGAGGCAAGGATCAGCTTTCCCGAGATCGTGTCGAAAAGCGAGCTTTACCGCATTGAGCGTGAAATAAAAGACGCATACGACCTTGCCGTTATGAAGATATTGCCCTCGTATCCGAGAGAAGCTTTTTCTCTTTCTTATCTTCCCGAAATATTCCGCGAGGCTGTGAATTTCGGAGGCGTGGCACACGGCTTCTTTGAAGATTACACAGCGGAATTCAAAGACGATAACACTATCAATATCGAGATCCCGTTTTGCCGCGGCGGTCTCGATATGCTTTCCGGCGCAAAAACGGCAGAAATAGTAAAGAACATAATAAAAAGTGAGTTTTCCCTTGGCGTCGAGGTGGTAATCACTCAGCGTGCAGATTATATGGCTGTTGCCGAGAAGCGTCAGAAAGAAAAGGAAGCGTATCTTAATAAAATGATCAAAGCATCAAGGGAAGAGTCCGAGGCAAAGGAAAGGGAATACCGCGAATCCGTCCGACGTCAGGCGGAGGAACTCGCCGTTATATACACGAAGCCGCTGACGGGCGGCGAGGACTTGGCAGAGTACGATGCGGAAAATCAGATTCTCTCCGTTGGCGGAATGCAGTTTGACGTTTCCTCGCCTAAGCCCATACTCGGCGACGATATCAACCTTGCAAACGTCAGATCTCTGGCGGCAATGTGTGCCGAAGCAAATAAGCTTGCTATTGCAGGTCAGGTCTTTGAGGTCTCCTCTAAGGAAACGAAAAACTACGATAAGCTGAATATAACCGTCGGTATAACGGACAACAAGCTTTCAACATATATTAAAACAACGAAGCTCAAGGAAGAGGGCGAAAAGCTCCTTAAAGGACTGAAGGTCGGCACGTCCATCCTCGTTGAGGGTAAAGTGGTGGCGGAGGATATGAACGCCTTTGGTAAACGCCGCCGCGATGCGGATCAGCAGCCCGTGCCCGAGGCTGAGGAGAAAAAGGACCCCATGCCCGATATCGAGTATTCCATGCGCCCCACGGCTATTTCCACCGTTTCAAGGATGACGCGCAAGGATAACGCAGAAAAAAAGCGCGTTGAGCTTCATCTGCACACAACGATGTCGCAAATGGACGGTCTTATCGTCCCCGAGGAAGCGCTTCGCAGAGCGCAATATTGGGGACATCCTGCCGTTGCCATAACAGACCACGGAAACGTGCAGGCATTCCCCGATGCAATGCTTGAAGCCGATAAATCGGGAATGAAGGTCATCTACGGTATGGAAGCATACTTCGTGGACGATGAAGCAAGAGCCGTGTACGGCGAATGTAAACAGAGCTTCAAAGACGAATTTGTCGTTTTTGATATAGAAACGACGGGACTTTCCACGTCCGGCGATGAAATAACGGAAATAGGCGCCGTGCTTCTTTCCGGCGGTGAGG
>CAYXHC010000017.1:0-30247 GCA_964464905.1 uncultured Lachnospiraceae bacterium | reverse complement strand
TCTTCTGCCAGCCGGTCTGCATAGCACCGCCGGATGCGAAGTAGTACCAGTTAGTGCCCACCTTGGTCCAACCGGTAGCCATAGCACCGCCTGTCTGGAGGTAATACCAATAACCGTTTATCTTTTGCCATCCGGTCTGCATAGCACCGCCTGCAGCGAAGTAATACCACTTGCCGCCGATCTGCTCCCAGCCGGTCTGCATGATTCCGTCAGCGTCCATATAGTACCAATAACCGTTGATCTTCTGCCAGCCGGTCTGGATTACGCTATCTACGTAGTAGTACCAGAAACCGTTTTCTTTCTCCCAGCCGTTTTTAAGCGTGTAGCTCTTCCACGTAATGGTGCCGCCGTAGTTCTGCATCACGTCAGCAGTCCAGGTGTCGTTGCCCTCGGGATAGTAAGCGGTAAGGTTGCAATCACTGAACACAAACCCTCCGAATGTGGGGGCATCACCCTCAAAGATGATGCTCGTCAGATCGTTGCAGTACTCGAAAGCGAAATCGCCGATACCCGTAATGCTGTCCGGGATAGTTATGCTCGCGAGAGAGATGCATCCGTAGAAGGTACTGTCTTCAATGCTCGATATGCTATGCGGAAGTTTGATATTTGTCAAGCTGAAGCATCCATGGAAAGCACCTTCGCCGATGCTCGTGACACCCTCCGGAATCGTGACGCTCGTCAGGCTGATGCAGTTAGAGAAAGCACCGTCGCCAATGTATATGATGCCCTCGGGAAGGGAGATGCTTACCAGACTGCTGCATTCAGAGAAAGCATCATCTCCGATATTCGTCACACCTTCGGGGATCGTGATGCTCTCGAGACTGCTGCATCCGTAGAAGGTGCCGAAACTGATCCCTCTAATATTCTTTGAGAGCGTAACGTCGGTCAAGCTTTCGCATTCACGGAAAGCGAAGTTACCGATGCCCGTGACGCTATCGGGGATGGTGATATCAGTCAAGCTGCTGCAGCCGGCGAAAGCGTAACCATCGATGAACGTGACACTTTCGGGTATCGTGATACTCTCAAGACTGCTGCAAAACTCAAAAGCATAAATTCCAATGCTCGTGACACTATTAGGTATCGTGACGCTCGTCAGACTGTTGCAAGAAGAAAAAGCAGAATCACCAATGCTCGTGATGCCCTCCGGAATTGTGATGCTCGTTAGGCTGCTGCAGGATTTGAAAGCCCATTCGCCAATGCTCGTAACACTGTCCGGTATCGTGATGCTCGTCAGACTGATACAGGATTCGAAAGTGCTGGTGCCAATGCTCGTGACACTCTCCGGAATCGTGACGCTCGTCAGGCTGCTGCAGTATGAGAATGCAGAATCCCCAATCAACGTGACGCCGTCCGGTATTGTAACGCTCGTCAGACTGCTGCAGACAGCGAAAGTATTAGGTTCAATACTCGTGACACTCTCCGGAATAGTGATGCTCGTCAGGCTGCTGCAGTTATAGAACGCACCACGACAAATGCTCGTGACGCTTTGGGGGATCGTGATGTTCGTTAAATTGGTGCATCCAGTGAAAGTGCCGGCTTCGATGCTCGTGACACCCTCCGGGATCGCGATGCTCGTCAGGCTGACACAATAAGAGAAAGCGTATTCGCCAATGCTCGTGACGCCCACCGGGATAGTGATTCTCGTCAGGCTGTCGCAAGAAGAGAAAGCAGAATCACCAATGCTCGTGACGCCCTCCGTGATCGCGATGCTCGTCAGACTGTAACACGATTCGAAAGCACTGGTGCCAATATTTATTACGCTCTGCGGTATCGTGATACTTATCAAACTACCGCAAGAAGAGAAAGCAAAATCACCAATGCTCGTGACACTCTCCGGTATTGTAATGCTCGTCAGGCTGCTGCAATCGCGGAAAGTTCCGGTATTAATGCTTGTGATACCATTAGGGATAACTATATTTGCCAGGTAGCAGCAGCCATAGAAAGCATATTCGCCTATGTATGTGACACCCACCGGTATCGTAACGCTCGTCAGGCGGCTGCAGTTGTAGAAAGCAGAATCGCCAATGCTCGTGACGCCCTCCGGGATCGCGATGCTCGTCAGGTTGCTGCAATACTTGAAAGCAGAATCACCAATGCTCGTAACACTATCCGGAATTGTGATGCTCGTCAGGCTGGTGCAGTTACTGAAAGTCAGATCACCAATGCTCGTGATGCTGTCCGGAATCGTGATACTCGTCAGGCTGCTGCAGTTAGAGAAAGCAGAATCACCAATGCTCGTGACGCTTTTCGGAATTGTGATACTCGTCAGGCTGTTGCAATAAGAGAAAGCAGAATCACCAATGCTCGTGACGCTTTCCGGAATTGTGATGCTCGTCAGGCTGGTGCAGTTACTGAAAGCCATATCACCAATGCTCGTGATGCTGTCCGGAATCGTGATACTCGTCAGGCTGCTGCAGGCAGAGAAAGCGTTGGAGCCAATACTCGTGACACTCTCCGGAATCGTGATACTCGTCAGGCTGGTGCAATAAGAGAAAGCAGAATCACCAATGCTCGTGACGCTCTCCGGAATCGTGATACTCGTCAGGCTGCTGCAGGCAGAGAAAGCGCTGGAGCCAATACTCGTGACACTTTCCGGAATCGTAATGCTCGACAGGCTGCTGCATCGAGCGAAAACACTGGAGCCAATACTCGTGACGCCCTCCGGAATCGTGATGCTCGTCAGGTTGCTGCAGTTATAGAAAACGCTGAAGCCAATGCTCGTGACACTCTCCGGAATCGTGATGCTCGTCAGGCTGCTGCAGTTATAGAAAGCGGCGCGATCAATGCTCGTGACACTCTCCGGGATCGTGATGCTCGTCAGATTGACACACCATTCAAAAACTCTAGTGCCAATCCTCGTGACACTGTCAGGAATCGTGACGCCCGTAAGACTGATACAATTCCGGAAAGCAGAATCACCAATGTTCGTGACGCTTTCCGGAATTGTGATGCTCGTCAGACTGACACACCATTCAAAAACTCTAGTGCCAATCCTCGTGACACTGTCAGGAATCGTGACGCCCGTAAGACTGATACAATTCCGGAAAGCAGAATCACCAATGTTCGTGACGCTTTCCGGAATTGTGATGCTCGTCAGACTGACACACCATTCGAAAGCAGAATCACAAATGCTCGTGACGCCGTTTTTGATTACTACAGCTTTGATCGAATCTGTGTAATCACTCCAAGCTGGGGAAGAGATCTCGCCCTCGCCGGAGATGGTCAACGTACCGTCTTCATCAAGCGTCCACGTCACACCATCGCCGCAATAGCCGCTGGCTATTTCTGCCGCATCGACTTCGATGAAGCACAAAGGCAAGCAAAGTATAAGCGCAGAAAGAACAAACAAAATGGTTTTTGACTTTTGCATAAGTGCCCTCCTGAAAATATAATAAGTATACGGAACGAAATAATATTCCGTTCATAGTATTATTATATCATATTTTGCCCGTGGTGCAAGGAGTCCGTCACGAAAACTCGGGACTTGCAATAAAAAAGGAAGGTTCCGAGAACCTTCCTTTTATCGTTTTATTATCCGATCCAAACACCGCTTTTATTGAAGGTGTAGGTCTTGCCACCGATGGTGTGCGTGCCGGTGAGCATAACGCCGCTTTTATTCATGTAGAACCAGTAGTCACCGTCCTTGACCCAACCGGTCTGCATAACGCCGCTTTTATTCATGTAGAACCAATAGTCACCGTCCTTGACCCAGCCGGTCTGCATAACGCCGCTTTTGTTCAGGTAGAACCAATAGCCGCCGTCCTTGACCCAACCGGTCTGCATAGTGCCACCCGACGCGAAGTAGTACCAATGACCGTTGATCTTCTGCCAGCCGGTCTGCATTGCGCCGCCTGATGCGAAATAGTACCAGTTGGTGTCGATCTTCTGCCAGCCGGTCTGCATAACGCCGCCTGCGGACATATAGTACCAATAGCCGTTGATCTTTTCCCAACCGGTCTGCATTACGCCGTTTTTGTCCATGTAGTACCAATAGCCGTTGATCTTCTTCCAACCCGTCTGCTTTACGTTATCAACGTAGTAATACCAACTGCCGTTTTCTTTCACCCATCCGTTTTTGAGCGCGTAGCTCTTCCACGTAATGGTGCCGCCGTAGTCCTGCATCACGTCAGCAGTCCAGGTGCCGTTACCTTCGGGATAGTAAGCAATGGTGTTTCCGGCGGAGGTGAGGGTGCTGCTTTCAAAAGAAGGAGCATCGCCCATGAAGATTATTTCGTCAAGCTCGACGTTGGCGAAGATATAATTGCCAAGATAAGTGACGGACTTGGGAATAACGATGCTTCTGAATTTATAACAGTCAAAAAACGCACCTCCTTCAATTTCTTTAAGACCGTTGGGGAGCGTTATGCCCTCAAGGTTATCACAATAACTGAATGCGGAGTACCCGATGAGCTTCAAGCTGTCTGGGAGGGTGACCTTCTTAAGATTCGAGGCGCTGTCGAATGCAAACCGGTCGATGTTTGCAACGCCGTCGGGAACGGTGAACTCCGTCGCCTCGGAGCCTGCAGGATACTTTGCCACAGCTATGCCGTTAACACGGCTTGCGTATAACACGTTGTCTATGGCGTAATATACAGGGTTGGCAGGGGCAACGGTGATCGTTTCGAGCAGGCAGTTGCTGCCGAATGCACCCTGCGCAATATTAGTCAACGCCGCAGGGATGTGAATGGAGGTGAGGGCTGTGTTCTGGAAAGTATACTGACCGATAAAGGTGCAATTTTCGGGAAGGTTGATCTTTTCAAGATTAACGTCGTGTATGAAGCACCAATACTGAATGGTTTTAAGCGAGGAGGGAAGAACGACTTCCTTCAGATTCTTATTATTTGCACAAGCTTCGGATATGATATCCGTCACGCCTTCCGCAACGTAAAAAATTTCACGCGGGTCTGCAGACGGGAGCATAAGCAGAAACTTCATATCTTTGGTGTAAAGTGCGCCGTCGTACACAACGATGTTTGTGTTGCCTTCCGCTACCGTAACCGTTTCCAAAGCATCGCAATCCGTGGGGATCGTCGTTATACCCGTGCGAAGGAAAGCATCGGGATAAGGCACAAGCTCAAGGGTGGACGGGAAATGAACGGAGCGAAGGGTAGAGCATCCGAACACGGATTCGCTCTCCATGCGGCAGATTCCTTCACTTATCGTCAGCGTTTCCATAGTATTGTTGTACCTGAAGGCGCCCGTCCCGATGGAATACACGGGATAGCCGCCTAAGGTGGCAGGAACCACGACATTTTTATCCGTGCCCGTGTACTTCGTTATTACAGCACCGTCGTCGGACACGTAATATTCGAAATATTCCTCCGCAGTTGAGGCACCGACCGGGATTGCGAGCAGAGCCGTCATCGTCAGCATAAGAATAAAGATAAGAATAGCACGATTCTTCATGAGAATACCTCCCGTGATCGTTTTTTTTGTTTATCCATCATCATTGTAGCACGAATAAAATGTGACTGCAAGAATATGCAAAAAAATATACGAAAGCATAACGAGTTTTCGCGAAAATTCGCGCAAAAAGGAGGAAGATGAACTTCCTCCTTTTTTATTAATGGTTATGCAACCCAAACGCCGGAAGCGTTGAAGGTGTAGGTCTTACCATTGATGGTGTGAGTACCGGTGAGCATTGCACCGCTCTCGCTGAGGTAATACCAAGAACCGTTGAGCTTGATCCAGCCGGTCTGCATAGCGCCGGTAGCGTCCATGTAGTACCACTTGCCGTTGATCTTTTCCCAGCCGGTCTGCATAGCGCCGGTAGCGTCCATGTAGTACCACTTGCCGTTGATCTTTTCCCAGCCGGTCTGCATTACGCCGTTAGCGTCCATATAGTACCAATAGCTGCCGATCTTCTGCCAGCCGGTGGTTATCGCACCGTTGCTGAGGTAATACCAGTTGCCGTTATCCTTGACCCAAGCGGTAACTGCTACACCGTTTTCGTTGAAGTAACGACGTTCGCCGTCAATGACTACCCAACCGGTCTGCATTACGCCGTTTTCATCCATGTAGTACCAGGATTCGCCGATCTTGAGCCAACCCGTTGCAGGAACGCCGATGCCCTTGAAATAGTACCATTCGTTACCGGTCTTGTACCAGCCGGTCACTGCCGCGCCGTCGATTCCGAACATGTGACGAACACCGTCGATCTCGATCCAACCGGTCTTCATAGCGCCGTCTTCAGCGAAGTAGTAGAACTCGCCGTCGATTGCCGAGAGACCCGTAGCCATAACGCCGTTTTCGTCCGTGTAGAACTTGTTGCCGTCAAGCTCGAGCCAGCCGGTCTGCATAACGCCCATGTCGTTCATGTAGTACCACTTGTCTTCGACAGTGATCCAACCCTTGAGCATTACGCCCTCTGCGTTCATGTAGTAACGAGCGCCGTCGATATCCTGCCATCCGGTAACGGGAGTACCGATACCTTCAAGGTAGTACCACTCATCAGCTGTCTTGTACCAGCCGGTAGCTGCTGCGCCGTCGATTCCGAACATGTGACGAACACCGTCGATCTCGACCCAACCGGTCTTCATAGCGCCGTTTTCATCGAAGAAGTAGTAGCTGCCTTCGATCTTGGTGAGGCCGATAGCCATAGCGCCGTTTTCACCAAGGTAGAACTTGCTGTTGTTGAGTGCGAGCCAGCCGGTCTGCATAGCGCCGTTAGCATCCATGTAGTACCATTTGTCTTCGATCTGCTGCCAGCCGGTGAGAATTACGCTTTCAACGTAGTATGACCATACGCCGTTTTCCTTGAGCCAGCCTGTGAAGAGCTTATAGTCGTGGTCGCCGCAGACGCCGCAGGTGTAAACGTACTTACCGCCGGTGAGTACGGATGCGCCCCACTTGTGACCCTTAGCATAATCGATAACGTCATCGATGACGTTGTTACCGTCTTCGTCGGAGAAGTTCTTTCCGCATACGGAGCAGGACCAGTATTCAACGAGTCCGTTTTCGGTGCAGGAAGGAGCCTCGGGCGCGTGGTATGTCATGATGTGGTAGGTTTCCTTGTTAACGACGAGATACATATCGTCATCCTCAAGGCAAACGTAACCGTCTGCGAGCCACTCTTTGGAAACTTCACTGGTGAAGTAGCCGCCGATGATCGCAAGCCCGGTATCGTCGCCGTCGGTGACGATGGAACCTTCGATGGTTCCGGTAGTTTCGATATTTACCTTAGCGCCGCCTTCAAGCGCGGGAAGGTCGTTGACGTGGATCGCAATGTATCCTTCAACATTGCTGTTGATGATGCTGGTGCTTCCCGTCAGATTGGTAGTACCGTCGTTGACGGTGAGAGCTCTGAAGCAGTAATCCTCGGGAATAACGCCGTTGGTGCAATCGAGAGTTACACTGTCAAGAGTGAGGTCTGCGTAGTTCTGAATAAGAATGAAGAATGTGTAGCTGTCGCCGTCCTTGTCAGGTTCCATAGCGATCGTACCGTTCTTAATGGTCACGTTACCGCTTTCCTGAAGGATCTGCAGGCCGTTCGTCTCTGTGCCGGAGGAACCAACACTGGTGTTAAGGGTATAAGTGAATCCGCCAAGGTCGATAGTTACGCTCTTGTTGATTACCAAGCCTTCGCCGGTGTAGTCAGCGATCAGCGTGATCGTGTCGCCTGCGTTTGCAGCATCGAGAGCTGCCTTTATGGTCTTGTATTTAACGCCGTTGACCTCGGCAACGTAGGGCATTTCAACAACGGTCCACGTGCCGTCGCCGTTGTCCTTGGGCATCCAACCTTCAAGGCAGTTTGCCTTGCTGATTTCGAAGTGGAAGGTGCCGCTGTATATCACTACTTTGGACGTAATGGATTCGGAGCCTTCAAGACCGTAGTAGGTGCCGCCCTTGATCTCCGCAACGCCAACAGCGTTGATCTTACCGGTCATGGTGCAGTCGATAAGTTCTGCACTTGCACCGGACTGGATGCGGATAGCGTTCATAGCGGTGTTTACAACGGTAACGCCGTTCATAGTAAGCTTACCGCTGTTAACCTTGACAAGACCGTTGGACGTTGTCTTGCGTGCACCGGTGATGCTGCCGTTTTTGATGGTAACGTCGGCGCTTGTTTCAAAGATGTTGATGTTGGCGTCGCCATTGTCAATGGTATAGCCGTTAAGGTCGATGGTGATCGCCTTGTCAACCGTGATCACGGATTCTACCGTAATGTTACTCATCAGCTTGATGGTGTCACTGTCCGCTGCTGCGTCGATAGCATCAGCGAGGGTCAGGAACTTTTCGTCGCCGATAGCAGCTACGAAGATATCATCGGGAACCTGAACCAAGGAATCCTCGTCGATGGTGCCGTCTTCGTTCAGAGCAGCGTAGTAGGGGTAAATGCCCAAGAGATAGAGATCGGTTCTGTCTGCTGCTGCGGAGTTGAAGTAGATTCTGTTAGCGTTTTCTTCAATGTTGATATCGTAATAGTTATGGGAGAGATCTGCGGTGGTGGTTTCAGGATTGAAGTTCCAGTAGCAGATCTGCTGAGCCGAGGTGATATCCTTGAAGATGTTTTCAGTTACAACGATATTAACAGCGTCGGAGCCTTCGCTGTTGTTGCCGAGACCCTGCGCTCTGCCGGCAGCGGAGCCGGAGAAGGTGTTGCGGGTAACGATGAATTCATCAGCGATGTCGTCGTCGGTGGTGATCTGGATCACGTAAGGGCGGAAAGAAACGTTGTTGATAACGTTGTCTGTGATAATGGTGTTACCGGATGTCTGAGCGTAAACGCCGGACTTACTACCGCCGGTAATATTGTTGATCACGTTGTTCGTGAAAGTGAAGTTTACAACAGGCTCGGTTTCCGCCATATTGATGTGGACGGGAGCGCTGTTGGTGGTGTCGTCAAGGTTCTGGAATACACAGTTCTTAACGGTCAGATCCTTAACAACTACCTCGCCGGTTCTCCAACCGGTGATGGAAATGCGGGAATTTTCAAACGTGATGCCGTCGAAGGTGAGACCCTGGTAGTTGATGGTGGTGCCATCGTAAGCCATAATGGTCATATCCTTCAAAATCGCGCCTTCTTCGCCCTTGAAGGTAACGTTGTTCAAGGAAGCGGGAAGCTTGATGGTGCCTTCACTGATCGTTCCGGAGAGAATAGTGATGGTCTCGCCATCCTTAACTGCTGCAACTGCATCAGCGAGGGTAGCGTAGAAGAACTTACCGATCTGTGCTGCATATTCAGCGTCAACCTTGTTGCTGAGAACGAGATCGCCGGTTTCAATGGAATATTCGGTGTAGTAGTCGTTGAGTGCAAAGGTTGCGTTGCCTGTCTGATGCTGAACGGTGTAGTCAACACCGATGACGGGCATTTCGCCGCCCCAGAAGTTGCCGCTGAGGTCGATCGTGCAATTGTAGTAGGTGCTGACGCAAACCTGACCGAATTTGGTGCCGTTTGCGTTGGTAGCGGTGTTGATTTCGAATGCGTTGCCGGTAACGTTTGCTTCGTAGCCGAAGAAGATAGCGCCTGCAACACGGGTTCCTGTAGACTGATCTACAACGTTATTGAGATTGAACAGGCATCCGGTTACGGTAACGTTTTCGTTGAATCCCATGTACAGGGTTGCTGCGTTCTGGCTGTGGGTAACATCGTTGCCGATGAACTTGCAGTTGGTAACGGAGCAAGAACCGCCCTCGGAATAATATACCACGCCTGCGCCGTTGCAGGTGTTGCTCATAAAGTCGCAACGATCAATGGTAACGTTTGACTGGGAGCCGTCGCCCCAGGAGTTTACGTCAATAGCCTTTATACAGGTGTTCTGGATGAATGTGCAGCTGTACACCTTTGCATCGGTAAAGGTTAAGGTCAGAATACCGAGACCGCCGGACTGAGTGCAATTCTGGAACGTGCAGCTCTCGATAACAGCGGTAACACCCTGCAAACGAACCACATGGTTAGTAGACCATCCGTCAAAGACTACGTCCTTGATAGTGTAGTTCTTCGTAGCACGAGTGCTGTCATTGCCCTGACCCATATTGAAGGCACTGTCGGTGATAGTGGCGCCCTCAGCGGGAGAGATGGTGTAACCCTGGCCATCCAGAGTAAACGTGATGTCCTTGGAGAAGCTGATGGTCTTATCAAGCTCAACGTCTCTTGTAAGAGTGATCGTTTCGCCGTCCTTCACAGCGCTCATAGCGTCTGCGAGGGAGGGGTAGTACACTTCGCCTATCTTCGCTTCAGCGAAGATAGCCTTGTCGCTGATGGTGATCGTTTCAGCTGCAACGCTTTCTTCAGCATAGCTGTATACGTCGCCGTCAACGAAGATACCGCCTTTGATCTCAACGGTTTCAGCTACGGTCTTGTTAGTACCGCCGGTGAGAGCAATGTCGCCGTAGAAGGTGCCGGCATTGATGATGATGGCGGTGTTTTCAAAGCTGTAACCGTAGGTGTAGGAGTAAATAGCGAGATAGTACTCGTCGCCGCTGCTATCGGTGTAACGTGCGCCTGAAAGAGTACCGCCGTTTACGGTGATGCTGGTGAGGGGAGCCTCAGCGGGCTTGTTGCTGGGGAGCTGGATCCAGATAGCACGCTTACCGGAAACAGTACCGCCATTGATGGTGATAGAGTTTTCAGCGGTGGTGGAAGTGGACCACTGACGGATAGCGATGTTAGCGTTAGCTACGTGAGTAAGCTCGCCGCCGTTAACAACCAGGCTGCCTGCCATCTGATCGACTACGTAGCAAGCGCCACCCTCGGTGGTGTTTTCTATGCGGCCGCCTTCAATGATAAGGGAACCTCTGTTGGTGATGGTGTTGTTAGCGTATGCGGGGAAGCCTGCTGCCCACTCGGTGTCGGGGTTGATAGCCTGAGTGGTGATCTTACCGGTCTGAGCTTCACTGGTGTCAGTGATGGTCAGTGTGCCGTTGTTAGCGATCAGAGCAGTGCTGCTTGCTGCGTTTTCAACGCCGGACAGAGTGTATCCGTTGAGATCAAGCGTGATCACTTGGTCTGCAGTCACTGTGATGCCTGTGTCAACAAGCTGAATGCTTGCCAGCATTGTGATTGTGTCGCCTTCACCTGCCGCTTTAACGGCATCTGCGAGGGTGTAGAAAACATCGTCGCCAATCTGTGCTACGGGATCAAGAGCTACTACGGTATATGTAGTGTCTTCGTTCTCAACTACGCTGTAACCGTATGCCAAGTATTCGGAAGGATCAGAAGAGAAATTACCGCCTGTAATGAAGCCGGTAGCTGCGGTGTCGGGTGTTTCGCCCTTATATCCTGCATAGGAAGTAACTGCTGCTCCATTTATGGAGACGAATGTACCGCCGGAGATAGATACGGTAGGATTCTGATATGCAGAGTTGGAATTTTCACGGCTGATGATCTGCACAGCGTCGCCGGTGCAAGCGCCGAAGTTGTTATCCCAATAGCCTTCTTCGTCCATGTTTTCACTTTCAGCATCAGCAATGAACTCACCGCCGGTGATGATCAATGTGCCACTGTTGATGGAGATACCGTCCATGCCAACAAACTTACCACCGTTAATGGTCAGCTTGCCGTCCATGGGGTGATAGATAGCACAGTCGCCGGTGCCCTCGGGAGCGTTGCCTGTGAAGTAACCGCCGTCGATGGTGATTTCTGTATCATCGCGGGCAGAGTTGCCGGTGATAGCATAGTAACTACCGATCAGGTTACCGCCTTTAACGGTCAGCTTAGCTGTGCCGTTGGCAGCGTCGTCGCCCTTTTCAGTCATCATAACTGCACAGTAAACGTCGTCTGCATCTGCATCGGCGAGAATGGTGCCGGACTGATCTTCAGAGCTGTCAATGATGGTCAGGTCGCCGCCATAACGAACGGTCAACAGACCTACTCCGCTGTTGGCTGCGCCATAAACCCAAACATCGGGATTGAAGTCAATGGTCTTGCCATTCAGATCAAGAGTAATAACGTCGCCTGCGTAGATGCGAACGGTGCTTTCAAGAGTTACATCTTCCAGAAGAACAATCGTGTCGCCTTCGCCTGCTGATTCAACAGCATCTGCGAGCGTGCTGAACTTTTCGTCGCCGATCGCAGCTACGTAAGTTTCAGTTTCTTCTGCCATAACGGTAACGACCATCGTTGCGCACAACAATGTTAGAATCAATACCGTGTACAGCAGATTCTTTGCGAATTTTTGCATAGTTTCCTCCTTAAATAAGGTGATATTCTGATATGCCGCGCTGATTCCAAACACAGCATACCACAACTGATAGTATATCATAATTAATGGTATAAAGCAATACAAAACACGGTAAAACACAAACTTAGGCAACGAAAATTCCGACCTTTCGCTTCCGTTAAATAAAAAAGCGATGCAGTCCGTCGTCAGTACGAACTGCATCACTTCGTTATATCATTTATGCGACCCAAACGCCGTTTTTATTGAAGGTGTATACCTTGCCGCCGATCACCTGAGTGCCCGTCTGCATAACGCCCTTGCTGTTCATGTAGTACCAGTGGCCGCCGATCTTCTGCCAGCCGGTCAGCATAGCGCCGCCGGATGCGAAATAGTACCAGTTGGAGCCAACCTGCGTCCAGCCGGTCTGCATTGCACCGCCGCCTGCGAAATAGTACCAATAGCCGTTTACGTATACCCAGCCGGTCTGCATAACGCCGCCTTTAGCGAAGTAGTACCAGTTAGCGCCGATCTGTTGCCATCCGGTCAGCATAGCTCCGCCGGACGCGAAGTAGTACCAGTTGGTGCCTATCTTCTGCCATCCGGTCTGCATAGCGCCGCCGGACGCGAAGTAGAACCAGTTGCCGTTGATCTGTTGCCATCCGGTCTGCATAGCGCCGCCTTTAGCGAAGTAGTACCAGTTCTTGCCGATGCTCTTCCATCCCGTCTGCATAGCACCGGTGCTGTCCATGTAGTACCAGTCAGAGCCTACCTTTACCCAGCCCTTCTGGATCGCGCCGTCCTTGAGGTAATACCACTTTCCGCCGGAACGGCTCCAGTCGGTAACAGCCGCGCCGTCGCTGCCGAAGTAGCGGCGAACGCCGTTGACGGTGTGCCATCCGGTCTGCATAGCGCCGCCGGATGCGAAGTAGTAGTACTTGCCGTTGATCTTCTGGAGACCCGTATGCATTGATCCGCTTTCAGCGAAGTGGAACCAGTTGCCGTTGATCTTCTGCCAGCCTGTGTGCATAGCGCCCGTGGAGCCGAGATAGTACCAATATGATCCTACCTGCTTCCAGCCGGTCTGCATAACGCCGCTCGTGTTCATATAATACCAGTTCTCACCTGCCTGCGTCCAGCCGGTCTGCATAATGCCGAAGCCGTCCATATAGAACCAATAACCGCCCTGATAGAGCCATCCGGTGTGCTTGCGGCCGTTTTCAATGAAATACCAATCACTTCCGGACTGCACCCAGCCGTCGTTTGCCGAGATCAACGCCTTCCAGGTGAGACTTCCGCCATAGCTGTTTCCGATAACGGAGGCCCATTCACTGCTGAGACCGGGATAATAGACGGTTGCATAAACGTTTGCGAACGTAGTTCCCGACAAGGAACAAGCGGCCGTTCCCTTAAAGGTGATTTCGGAAAGAGACGTGCATCCTGCAAAAGTTGAAGCACCGATGTAGGTGACTGTGTCGCCTATCGTGACGCTTTTAATATTAGTGTAGCCGTTGAAGGCGTAACTCGAAACGCTCTGTATGCCGGAACTGATCACGACAGCTTTGATGCTGCTTCTGTAGCTGTACCACGGAGCGTCCGATGCATTCCAATACCAGGGCATTCCGCCGTTGCCCGAAATGGTGAGAGTTCCCTTGCCGTTTAATACCCAGTAAAGACCGTTGCCAAACGTGCCGCTCGCAACGGCGGCGACTGCCTGTGAATAGTCCATCGTATCCATAGGATGCTGGGCGTTGAATTCGTCGGTGGACGTTTTGCTTCCGCGATAGTGGTCGGGGAAGTTTGCCATGCATCTGAGGAAGTACTCGTAGGGATAACCGTACTGCTTGTAGGTCGCATCCCAGGTTGCGTCGAGATTGTAATAAAGACCGTCAAGCTTTACGATGTTCCAGCCGTGAGGACCGCCGGACGCCGTTCCGCTTATGTATCTTGCTTCAACGTCAAGCTCAAGAGCGAGACGGTAAAAGAGGGAAGCGTATCCCTGACAAACGCAGGTTCTGTTGATCAGACCGGCGTAAGCCGTGTATTTGAGCATATATGCATCGTTTTCAAGATTGGCGTAGTCGTATACGATGTTAGAGCAGAGCCAATCGTAGATCGCCTTGACCTTGGTGTAATCGTCTGAGTAGTAAACGTTAAGCTGATTCAAGAGATTGTCAACTGCAACGTCAACGACTGCTTCCTGGGCTGCCGTCGTCATATACGTGAGATTAAAATTGAGAGTGAAATAGTAGTAGCCGTCGATATAATACGAGCCGTTACAGCTCCAGGTATTCCAGTGGCGCTCAAGATAGTCGCCGCCCTTAGGGTCTCCCGTGTGCTCAAAAGCCATATTGATCAGCTCGGTGCCGAGACCTGACTTATATTCAGGCAAAGCTACCATTACGGTGATATAGTTTACGCGGTTGATCATCTGCTGGCGAAGAACGTCAGCGGCAGCCTCAATACTCCATACGTAGTCGGTGGAGCTGTATTCCGTGGAGTTGGCTTGCTCGTCTTTGTCAGCAACGTGCTCGCCGCCGTAGCTGCCTTCGTATTCGGGATTAACGTGAACGCCCGAGGATCCGATGTAGTAGATCTTGTGTTCCGATTCCGCAGCCGACGTGGTGACGGCAAGTGCGCCTGCCATAAGGAAAAGACAGATCAGTATCGGAAGGAGCCGCAAAAGCTTGTTTTTCATAAGAACATTTCCTTTCGAGAAGTTATAAATATAAATGTCAATGTTTACTATAATCAAGTATATTTGTTTCTGAGCGGCCTGTCAATAGAATTTGCTGTGTTAGGTGATAGTTTTGTCATGTCTTTATCGATCGTGCCGAGCGGAGCGGGCGGTTTTTATTCGTTTGTGCCTCGCACGATCTTGAAATAGAGCTTATGAATGTGAAAATAACATAAACAAACTATTTTGTGCTTCATTTTTTAAGCAAGGTGTGTTATAATAGTGAAAATGTTATGTAAAGACGCTCCGGATCTATCGTTAGGGAGGTATCCTCAGTGCATTGCGAAGAATTGTTTTATAAGTTATATAGCCGTGATCCCGCAGACGTTGCGTTTTGTCCGTATCGTGTGTGCCCGATGGGCGCTCATTCCGATCATCAATACGGTAAAATCACGGGTCTGGCAATAGATAAAGGCGTGATGATCGCATACGGTCCGAAGAAAAACGGCGTCGTCGAGATGCGTTCGCTGCAGTTTTCTACCCGCGCACAGTGGCATATCCGTCAGGTTGACGAAAAACCCGTAGGCGATTGGGCGGATTATCTGCGCGGAGCGACTTACGCGCTGGCGAAGCGTTATCCCCTCAGCGTCGGTATATGCGGCGTCGTCGAGGGGAGTATGCCGATCGGCGGTCTCTCCAGCTCCGCTGCCGTAATAATAGCGTTTCTGACGGCGCTTTGCCGTGTGAACGATATCGTTCTTGAGCCTCAGGAACTCATAGACGTTGCTCTCGTGGCTGAGAAGGACTACGTTGGCGTCAATGTCGGTACTCTTGATCAGTCCTGCGAGGTCCTCAGCAAAAAGGATCATCTGCTTTATCTCGACACGAAGGACGGCTCCTACGAGCTGATCCCCACCGCTCCTTCGATGAAGCCATACGAGATCGCAATATTCTTCTCGGGCATCGAGCGCAACCTTGCCGGATCAAAGTTCAATATGCGAGTGGACGAGCTTAAATCCGCCGCCTATGCTTTGATGGCGTACGCAGGCATGGAATACGGAAAATTTGAGGAAGCGCGGTTGCGTTTCGTACCGAAAGAGATATTTGCACAGTATGCGGACAGACTGCCCGAAAACTGGCGTCGCCGCGCGACTCATTTCTATACGGAATTTGAGCGCGTTGAAAACGGCGTCGAAGCGTGGCGCCGCGGCGATATCGAAGCGTACGGCAAATACTGCTTTGAAAGCGGATACTCAAGCATATATAATTACGAAACCGGTTCTCCCGAACTCAAGACCCTCTACGAGATCATGACGCACACCGACGGCATATACGGCGGAAGATTTTCCGGCGCAGGCTTCAAGGGCTGCTGTATGGCGCTCATCGATCCTGCGTACCGCGAAAGCATAGAACGTAAGGTCACGGAGGAATACCTCAAGGTGTTCCCCGAGCTTACGGGTAAATACAGCGTTCATTTTTGCCACAGTGCAGACGGAGTCAAGCTATGAAATGTATGATACTCGCGGCAGGATATGCCACAAGACTTTATCCCTTGACCGAAAACTTCCCGAAGCCGCTTCTTACGGTCAAAGGGAAGACTATTCTCGACTGGCTCATCGACGATATAGATACACTCGGAGCCATCGACGAATACATTGTGATCTCAAATCACAAGTACGCCCATCATTTTACCGCGTGGGCTGCCAATAAAACGCAGAAGATAACCGTCGTTGACGACGGGACCTCTACCAACGAAACGCGCCTTGGCGCCGTCGTTGATATTAAGTTTGCAATAGAAAAGCTTGGTATAGACGATGAAATGCTCGTTATCGCAGGAGATAACCTTCTCGATTTCAGCCTTACGTCGTTCATCGAATACGCGCAGAAGAAGCGCACCTCCTGCATTATGCGCTATTACGAGCCAAGCGAGGAAAGACTTCTGAAGTGCGGTGTCGTTACTATCGATGAAAACGACCGTGTCCTTAATATGACGGAGAAATCTCTCACACCTGCGACCCATTGGTGCTGCCCGCCTTTCTACTTCTACACGAAGGAGGATGCGAAGCTCATAAACCGCGGTATCGAGGCAGGATGCGGTACGGATGCCCCCGGCAGCTATATTGCGTGGCTTTGCACGGAGACGGAGGTTCACGCTATGGAAATGCCCGGCAGCCGCTACGATATAGGAAATTTCGAAAGCTACAACAAAATCAAAGAAGAATATAAGGGGATTACAGTATGCTGACACCTAACATTGATCTCTCCGGAAAAACGATCCTCGTCACCGGTGCTGCAGGCTTTATAGGTGCAAATCTCGTGCTTGAACTGTTAAAGTCTGTTCAAAACGTACATATAGTCGGTCTTGATACCGTCAATGATTATTACGATGTGTCCATAAAAGAATGGCGTTTGACTAAAATCGAAGAAACGGCAAAAAAATATCCGGATTCAAAATGGACCTTCATCAAAGGCAACATTGCCGACAAGGCTTTGATCGAGGAAAGCTTTGAAAACTACAGGTTCGATGTAGTCGTGAATCTTGCGGCTCAGGCGGGCGTTCGTTATTCAATCACGAATCCCGACGTTTATATTGAGTCAAACATCATCGGATTTTATAATATCCTCGAGGCTTGCAGAAATCATCCCGTTTCGCATCTCGTATATGCAAGCTCCTCCAGCGTTTACGGATCCAATAAAAAGGTTCCGTATTCCACGGATGATAAGGTCGATAATCCCGTTTCCCTTTATGCGGCTACCAAAAAGTCAAATGAGCTTATGGCGCACGCATATTCGAAGCTTTATAATATCCCCTCCACGGGACTTCGCTTCTTCACCGTGTACGGCCCTGCGGGAAGACCCGATATGGCGTATTTCGGCTTCACAAACAAGCTTCTCCGCGGAGATACCATTCAGATATTCAATTACGGTAACTGCAAGCGCGACTTCACGTACGTTGACGACATCGTTGAAGGCGTAAAGCGCGTTATGCAGAATGCGCCCGAAAAGGTGACGGGCGAGGACGGTCTGCCCGTTCCTCCGTACCGCGTTTACAATATCGGTAATAATAATCCCGAAAATCTTCTCGATTTCGTTGACATACTTCAGCAGGAGCTGATCCGTGCAGGAGTGCTTCCCGGGGATTACGATTTCGACGCGCATAAACAGCTTGTACCTATGCAGCCCGGCGACGTGCCGATAACATATGCCGACACCTCCGCTTTGGAGGAGGATCTCGGATTCCGTCCCAATACGTCCTTACGGGAGGGACTCCGCAGATTTGCGGAATGGTACCGCGAGTTTTATCTTTGATATAGCGTTGAAACGCAATAACGAAAAGACTCGCGCTTTCAGATTTGATCAATTATATTGATAAGCAAAATAAGCAAAAGAACGATGTGAATGTGTTTCGGAGGTTAATGAAAAATGAATAATAAAATACGGATCGCAAGTGACAGCACCTGCGATCTTAACGCTGAACTGGTTGAGCGATACGATGTGAAAACGCTGCCTTTGGGGATCAATCTCGGAGACAAGCTTTATACGGACGGCGTCAATATCGACCCTGAGTATATCTATGAGCACTACGAAAAGACAGGCGAGCTTCCCAAAACCTCCGCCATCAATATCGGAGAGTTCGAGGATTTCTTCCGCGCTGAGACGGAAGCCGGATGCGACGTTGTTTTCTTCACGATCAGCTCGGAGATGTCCTCCACGTATAAAAATGCGAAGCTTGCTGCAGAAGCGTTCGATAACGTGTACGTGGTCGATACGCGCAACCTTTCCACCGGAGGCGGACTTTTGGTGGTAGCTGCCGGCGAAATGGTCAAGGAGGGGAAAACTGCTGCGGAGATCGCTCGTGTGTGCGCTGAAATGGCGTCCCGCGTCGATGCATCCTTCGTTATTGACGATCTTGAATTCCTGCATAAGGGCGGCCGCTGCTCCGCCGTCGCCGCTTTCGGCGCCAATCTCTTGCAGCTTAAACCGTGTATCGTAGTCAGAAACGGAAAGATGTCCGTTGGCAAAAAGTATCGCGGAAAGTTTGCGGCTACGCTAAAAAAGTACGTTGCCGATCAGATCGGCGATGCGTCTGACATCGAACTCGACAGAGTGTTCGTCACCCATGCGGGCTGTGACGAAGAGATCTATCGGCAGTGTATTGACGACGTAAAAGCGCTGGCGCCCTTTTCAGAGGTACATCTTACCCGCGCGGGATGTACCATTTCCTCCCACTGCGGAAGGAATACGCTGGGTGTTCTCTTTATTCGTAAAACACCCATAACGGAATAAGAAATAATGAAAACGATCGCGGAAACGCGATCGCTTTTCGGTATTTGAGACAATAGGAGCGATGATATGCACGAGCATCACAGGGACAGAGTGAAAAACCGTTTTTTAAGAGAGGGACTTGATGGCTTTGAGCCGCATAACGTAATTGAGTTTTTGCTCTTTTATTCTATTCCCAGAAGGGATACGAACGAAATAGCCCACCGCCTTATCGAAAAATACGGCAGTGTCGCCGGCGTTCTAGATGCAGATTACGACGAGCTTGTGAAAATGGAAGGAGTCGGAGCTCATTCCGCATCGCTCATCAAGCTGATACCGCAGCTTGCCCGCAGATACATGACGGAACTTTCCTTGAATGACGGAGCGTTGAATACCGCCCAGAAGATCGGTGACTTTCTTGTTGCCAAGTTTCTCGGAGAAACGACCGAGACGGTGTATATGCTGACGCTCTCTTCGTCCTATAAGCTCATAGGATGCGAATTATTGCACCGCGGCTCGGTAAATTCTTCGCAGATCACGATGAGAGCGCTTATCGAAAACGCTCTTTCATCCCGTGCTTCTATGGTGGTCCTCGCCCATAATCACCCGGGCGGACTTGCTATCCCGTCGTCGGACGATATCAATACAACACGTCTGATGCACGAGGCGCTTTCTCTTATAGATGTGAGGCTTCTTGAACATTTCATTATTGCAGAAGGCAAGTTCATGCCCATTATGTCGAGAGCCGGAACTCTCGGCAGGCTGAATCAATCCTTGGGCGAAGCAGAGCTTGACAGATTCTACGGAGAGCTTTGATTATTGTTTGATTAAACAAGTATGCGCCGTCGTATTGACGGCGCATTTTGTGCTGGAACGTCTCCGCAAGGCGGCATATTTATTAAGTTTTCATTAAGGGGATTGACAACGAGGCAGGCATGGTGTAATATTTATGTGTACTAACACGAATAGTACGCCATCGGCTGAAAAGAAAGGGAATAGTCACTATGCTTGAAACGAAAAATCTGACGAAAGTATATAAACCGAAAAAAGGCGTGCCCGTAACGGCGCTTGACGGCGTTTCCTTGAAGTTCCCCGAAAAGGGAATGGTATTTCTGCTCGGTAAATCCGGCTCGGGAAAGTCAACTCTTCTTAATCTTCTCGGAGGTCTCGATAAATATGACGATGGGGAGATAATAATAAAGGGAGTGTCCAGCGCGGACTTCACACAAACGCGCTTCGACTCATACAGAAATACATACGTCGGTTTCATATTTCAGGAATACAATATCCTTGAAGAATTCAATGTTGGCGCCAATATCGCCCTTGCGCTTGAGCTTCAGGGGAAAAAGGCAACGGACGAGGAGATAAACCGCATCCTTCGCGAGGTGGATCTCGTTGGTTACGGCTCACGAAAGCCAAACGAGCTTTCGGGCGGTCAGCTTCAAAGAGTGGCGATAGCGCGTGCGCTTGTGAAAAATCCCGAGATCATTATGGCTGACGAGCCTACGGGCGCCCTTGATTCCAACACGGGAAAGCAGGTTTTTGACACCCTTAAAAAGCTTTCCGCAAATAAGCTGGTTATTATAGTGTCTCACGACAGAGAATACGCGGAGCATTATGCGGATCGTATTATTGAGCTTTCTGACGGAAAGGTGCTTTCCGACGTTGAATATTCCCCCGAAGACGGCGGCGTTGAGGAGATCGTATATTCCGGTGATGTTATCACCATACCCGACGGATATCACCTTACCGAAGAGGACAGACTCGCTATCAACAAGCATATCGACCGCATCAAAAGCGGTGTGAAGCTCCATTTTTCGGGACTTAAAAAGAAGTTCCGTCCCACGGATGAATCTGCGATCCCGTCGCAGGATCCGAACGCTTTTGCTCTGATAAAATCAAAGCTTCCGCTTAAATCTGCATTTCGAATAGGAAAAAGCAGTCTCAGGCATAAAAAATTCCGTCTTGCCGTGACGATTTTGCTTTCCGTCGTTGCGTTTACGCTGTTCGCACTTGTTGACACCTTCAGCGCCTACGACCACGTTAAGGTGTGTACGAACTCGCTGGTCGATTCTGATATTTCGTACGCATCGGTCAGAAAATCCGGACTTCGCGGAGAGGGAGTAGACAGCTATTGGTCAACGTGGGGATATAAGCTCACACAAGAGGACGTAGAGGAAATATCGGAAGCGACGGGAGTAGATATGCGCGGCGTATATGTTCCCGACTACGGCTCCTTGACTTTTGACGATCATACGGATTTCGATCAGTCCCTTTATACGGAAAGCGGTTATACGATACATACCTTTGGTTTTTCAGGCTTTGCGGAGCTCACCGCCGGCGATGTTGACGCGCTTGGCTATGAGATAGTTGCCGGTAAGCTGCCCGATGGCGGGAAGGATGAGATCGCCATAACGAAATACGTTTACGAAACGTTCGGCATCGGCGGCTACAGAAGCGTTACCGAAGAATGGAGCGGCGAATACGAAAAGATAAAAGCTCCCTCCGATATGATCGGCAGGACTATCGTTCTAAACAACGTTGAATATATCATCACAGGCGTCGTTGATACGAAATTCGACCTTTCAAGATACGAATCGATCACAGAAGAAACGGAGGGCGAATCAACGACCAATATGCTCGTTGATTATTTCCTCTACAGCGAGCTTGATTCCGCACGTAGCTACAGCCTGAATGCTGCAGCTATCGTGGGAACGGGTGGGATCGACCGTCTGCTTGCCAAGGAGCCTGTTACTGTTATGCTGAGAGGCTCATATTGCAACTTCTATTCAAATACCAGCTACGATACGTATGCTTATATTGATCCCAGCCGTATCGGAAAGCTCACAGATCTTGATCCCGACACAGTGCTCTGGCGTGACGGTACGCCCCGCACGGAGCTTTCGGAAAAAGAGCTTGTCGTCACTACGGACTGCCTCTATTCGGATTCTTTTTACGCTGACGGCGGAGTGATCGTTGAAGGCGGCATCGTCACAGAGGATGGAGAATATATCGAGTATGATTATTCCGTCTTCTTCGAATACGTGTTTGACGGTTACGCATCATCTCCGGAAACTGACTGGCACGATATTTCCGGTTACGAGATCGTAGGCGTCATCGATACTGCAAAGTATCCCGAAGCTTCCCCTAATTCCATTTATACCTGTGACGAATTTTATGAGGAAATGACGGCGGGAATGGGCGGCGAATTTGAGTATGCGGTAGGTGTTATGCCCGAAACAAAGGGCGACGTGGAAAAACTCGTCGAATATTGCTACCGCGATGATACAAAGATTCGATTCCCCCTTCAGAATGCCGTGACATTTGAGCTTGACACCGTGGACGAGACGCTTAATTCTCTTTCGGCTGTTTTCCTTTGGATCGGTGTTGGATTTGCGGGATTTGCTTCTGCAATGCTCGCAAACTTTATAGGCACGAGTATTGCCTATAAGAAGCAGGAGATAGGCATTCTTCGCGCCATTGGATCAAGAAGCAACGATGTGTTCCGTATATTCTTCTCCGAAAGCTTCATCATTGCTATGATAAACTTCACCATCACGGTGCTGGCGACATTTGCCATAACGACGGCGGTGAATATGTACGTTCGTGAAAACATCGGTCTTCTTATCACAGTGCTCACCTTCGGCATAAGGCAGATTGCTCTCGTATTTGTTGTTTCCATTGGTGTTGCGGCGGTTTCGAGTTACCTTCCTGTGAAGAAGATAGCCTCCAAGCGTCCCATCGACGCTATCAGAGACAGATAATGTAATCAGCCTGTCTTTTTAAGATCAGAAAGCACGAGCACGGTCTACACCGTGCTCGTGCTTTAGCTGATGTTGAATTAACGAGTCTTTTACACGGCAAAGCCGCCGTCAACCGCAAGTATCTGTCCCGTGATGAAGGACGCTTTTTCGGATGCGAGGAAAAGTGTGGCTTCAGCCACCTCGTCGGGAGTGCCGATACGGCAAAGTGGCGTTTCGTCTGTGAGGGCGGCAATATCATCCTCCGTGAGACGGGAGTTCATTTCTGTTTTGATCACACCGGGGGCAACGCAGTTAACGCGGATGCCCGATGGGCCGAGCTCCTTGGCAAGCGCCTTCGTCAGTCCGATAACGCCTGCTTTTGCGGCTGAATATACAGCCTCGCACGAAGCGCCGGAGATCCCCCATATTGAGGAAATGTTCACGATGGCGCCCGAGTGAGCCTTCACCATAACGGATGCGGCGGCACGGCAGCAGTAAAAGGTGCCGTCAAGGTCAACGGACGTTATGCGGCGGTATTTTTCATCGCTGACGTCGGTGATAAGGTCGAAGCCGGCAACGCCTGCGTTATTGATAAGCACGTCAACACCGCCAAAATTGTCAACGGCAAATGAGATGAGCGCATCAGCCTCACAGCTGACCGATATGTCAGCGCGGAACGGAAGCGCCAACGCGCCCTCTGCGGTGAGAGCGTTTACGAGAACTAAGGCTTCTTTTTCGGAACTGTTATAATTTATAATGACGTTATACCCCGCACGGGCAAAAGCGGTGCTGACAGCGGCGCCTATGCCGCGTGCGCCGCCTGTGACGATAACGGTTTTATTCATACTGTGCTCCTCTATATAATGTAATATTAATATATCATACTTTCGCGTGAAAATAAAGACTAAACCGCAACTACTTGCTTCGCTGCGGACGACGTGGTATGCTGAAGCCGATCGGATGCTGCGCTGAGACAGCCGAGCGGCAGACCGTTGCTTTGACGGGGACCAAAGGACGCCGAATAGCCGATATGGATCTGATTCCGTATCGGCGGTTTTCATTTGCTCTTTTGAGATTGACACCCGACTGAATATGGAGTATAATGTTTTTGAGATATAAAGTATGAAAGAAGATATAAAGAGGTTTACAGAGACATGAACAACGTGGGCGTTTTGGGTGCCGGTACATGGGGTATGGCATTGGCATCGATGCTTGCAGTTAAAGGACATAAGGTGACGGTGTGGTCGAAGATCGAAAAGGAGGTCGAGGACTTAAGCAGCACTCGTGTTCATCCTAATCTTCCGGGAATGAAGGTCCCGGAGAGCGTCAGCTTTACGACGGATATAAAAGAGGCGGTATCCGCTGCCGAGATCGTCGTTTTTGCCGTTCCTTCCGTTTTTGTTAGAAGCACGGCAAGAGAGGCTTCCCCCTATATCAGAAGCGACCATATTATAGTTGACGTTGCTAAGGGGATAGAATCGGAGACCCTTCTCACGATGACGGGGATAATCGCCGATGAGATAAAGAACGACGAGGTGAAGTTGGTTGCGCTTTCAGGACCCACTCACGCAGAAGAGGTTGCGCTCGGACTCCCCACCACGATAGTTTCCGCAAGTGACGATGCCGGAGCTGCTGAATTGGTGCAGGAGGTGTTTACGACGCCTTTTATGCGTGTTTATACAAACGAGGACGTTCTGGGAGTTGAGCTTTGCGGCGCAATGAAAAATATTATTGCTTTGGCTGCAGGTGTGTCTGCCGGTCTTGGCTACGGCGACAATGCCAAAGCCGCTATCATAACGAGAGGTATCGTTGAGATAGCGCGTCTCGGTTCTGCTATGGGATGTAAGAAACAGACCTTTGGGGGGCTTGCAGGTATCGGCGACCTGATCGTTACGGCTACAAGCGTTCACAGCAGAAATAACCGTTGCGGTATGCTTATCGGCGAGGGCGTTGCTCCCTCCGAAGCGGTGAAGCAGGTGGGAATGGTCGTTGAAGGCATAAACGCTCTTCCTGCGGCTATGCGTCTTGCGAAGATACACGGTGTTGATATGCCTATCGTAGAGGCGATAAACGCCGTGGTCAACGAAGGTGCAGACCCGAAGCAGACGGTGCGTGAGCTTATGCAGCGAGACAAAAAGCCTGAGCTTACGGGTTCTGTGATATAATAAAACTGAAACTGCTCAGGTATTTTCCTGAGCAGTTTTTTTGAGATCGTTGATGAATCCGTTTACCTGACGTCGGTTTTTGAAAATGATAACGGACGTGCCTTTTGCGGCGGCGTTCTCTATTGCAGACTTAAGCTTCGGTCGCTGATCGCGTCTGAAATTAAGGATCCAACGTATAAATTCAAGATCGAATCTTTCGGGACAGCCGTCTCCCATATCGGAGCGCACGCGACCGTGATTCTTCATTATCCTAGTTAATACTCCGAGCATACAGGCGAGCGTTGAAAAATCAAGCCATATAACGGTGTCGGCTGCGTCAATGCGACGAGGGAGCGTGCGCGAATAGTTACCGTCGATGATGAAGCTTTCGTGGAGGTAATAGTCCTCGCAGATGGAGTCAAATTCGCATTTGTTGCGTGTGACCCATCCCGGAAGCCAGAATATCTTATCCAGATGGAGCACGTCAATGTCGAGAATTGTGCCAAGAATGTCGGAAAGATAGCTTTTGCCAGAGCCTCCGCAGCCGACGATACAGATACGACGTCCTGTTTTTATACCCTTTGATGTCATAAGATCTCCCTTGTTATCTGACGATGCCTTCGCCGTCGAAAAGAGGCACGAAGCTTTCGGCAACTGTGCCGGATTCTTGGATAAATCCGTTTCGGACGCCCATCCGTCTTGCGAATCCCACCACCTTTTCGTATTCCGCATCCGTTATTCCGCGTGACAACTCAACGGGGAGCGAACTGTGGTGCAAAGGCGTATACTGGTTCATAATGCTGATGTATATATTGTGCTTGAAATGGCTGAAAAGATATGCGATGACCTCGCGGCTGTCGTCGGTGCAAGCGGGGAGGATGAGATGACGGACGATAACGCCCTTTTTCATAATACCGGCTTCAACGATGTCGTCGTCGCTTGAGAAAACTGGCTCTCCAACCTGACGGAACATTTCGTGTACGGCAAGAGATGCCACGGTGAAATAGTCCTTGGCTCCCGAATACTTCAAGGAAAGCTCGGGGGAAACGTACTTGAAGTCGGGAAGGTAAACGTCAACGAGTCCGTCGAGCATACGGAGCGAATCGACGGCTTCGTATCCGCTTGAATTGTAGACCACGGGGATCGAGAGGCCGTGAGTGCGTGCGCGCTCCAGCGCGCTGACAACGTGCGGCACGTAATGAGACGGTGTGACGAGGTTGATGTTGTTTGCGTGTTTTTCGTCCTGGAGCTCAAGGAAAATGTCGGAAAGCCGCTTTGAAGAAACGGGGAAGCCGTTCTTTTCGTGGGATATCTCGCGGTTCTGACAAAAAACGCAACGGAGAGAGCACCCGCTGAAAAAAACGGTGCCGGAGCCGCGGAAGCCTGATATACAGGGTTCTTCCCAGCAGTGAAGCGCGGCGCGTGCGGCGTAAAGGTCTGCTGTCATGCCGCAAACGCCCGTCTCGCCTGCCGTTCTGTTTACACGGCATTGTCTGGGGCAAAGCTCACAGCTTCGGTAGAGATCGTGTATGTTGTAAGGCAACTGCATAAAAAACATCCTTCGGATTGCTGCAAATGTCGAAAATCGTCACTGCGACGGTGCTCGTTATTATAACGCTTGTTATTATAACATTTGAAATACTCAAAATGCAATACGGTTGCGGGTAAAATTAAGGGTATTTGTTTTTATGATTTTCATTTTGTTCAAAAATAATGGTTGATAATATGCTATAATTGTTGTATAATGCTTTAGAATGCGAATGTTTTGCACGACTAATTATATTGAGGTTTATTATGTTCAAGAAGCGTAAAACAGGGGGAATGCCTTTGTGGCTGAAGCGCACACTCGTTATTTCCGCTTGTGTTGTTATATTTCTCGGAATCGTTGCGGGCACGGTTCTCGCAATAGCACATTCGATCCTGAATAAGATCCCGAAGCTCGACGAGGACACTATAGAGATCGTTCCCCCGTCCGATGAGTTTTTTGAAACGGATTATGTGGATACGGTGTCAGGGCAGGAAACGGATGAAAACGGCAACGTCATCCCCACAGAAACGGAAACGGACGATGATGGTAACATCATAACGACGACGCCCGAGGTGAAACCGGAGGACGTTGTTATCGAAACGGTCGATCCCATTGACAACGATGAACTGATCAACATTCTGCTTGTCGGTCAGGATAAGCGCGAGGGGCAGAGCAGACAGAGATCCGACACGATGATACTCGTCAGCATCAATCCCCAGACAAAGGAAGTTTCTCTCATATCCTTCCTTCGTGATATGTACGTAAAGATTCCCGGCGGTTATTCCGACAACAGACTGAACGTTGCCTACGTTTACGGTGGTTTCAAGCTCTTGAACGATACCCTTTATACCAATTTCGGCGTGAGAGCAGACTATAATATCGAGGTTGATTTCACTGCGTTTGTGAAAATAATCGACAAGATCGGCGGTGTTACGATCTCTCTTACGGAAAAAGAAGTAAATTATCTTAACGACAGCCGTCTGACGGTTGGAGAGAATAAGCTCGACGGACAGCAGGCTCTCGCTTATGCAAGAATACGTAAGATCGATTCCGATTTCGGAAGAACGGACAGACAGCGCAAGATACTCCTTTCGATCTTTGAAGAACTCAAGAAGAGACCCGTTGATGCTGTGTTTACTCTTATCAACGAAGTGTTTCCGCTTCTGACCACCGATATGACGAACTCTAAGATACTCAGTTTGGCGACGTCACTCGTGCCGTCCATGGGCTCAATGAAGATCGAGTCGTATTCAGTACCTGCTAAAGGAACCTACTATGCTGCCACTATAAGAAAGATGCAGGTGCTCGTTCCCGACACGAAGAAGATACGTAATCTTCTTGAAAAAGAATATTTACCGCTTTCATAACGAAAAAACCGATACGGCATGTGCCGTATCGGTTTTGTGTTTTGATCATTGATTGCCGAGGCTTTCCTTGAAGCCGTTATATTCCTCAAGGGTTCCGCAATAGGTGAAGAACTGATGAGTGCCCATTAGATAATCGCTGCCGTTTTGAGTGAGCAGTTTGTAATCTCTTCTGGCAATGTAGTTTTCCCGCGTCAGCTTCATTTCGTCGTAACGCCAATGATTGCCAACGTGCAGGGGCATCATTTTTTCGCCTCCGTCGATTACGGTGTACTCGGAAAGGAGTGCATCGAAATCAAGATGCTTGCCCCACGTGCATTTGTGACGGACGATGCCGACACCGGGCGCAAACCAGTATTCCTTCTGTCCCGACTCGGGGTTATTGTAAAAATAGTGGAAGTAGTCGTCGTGGTTGCCCTCAACCTCGTAGTCGATAAGGAGATGGACAGTATTTTCAAAGATGCCCGCAGGGGTAACGACGGTGCCGCCGTCGGTGACGGTGTGGCGCATAGGCTGACCGTACAGCTCGCCCTCGTAGACGTAGCCGGGCTTCCATTCGTCCTTCCACAGTGAGCCGCCAAGCCATTCAAGATAAGAGAATATCTTCACGCCGAAAATACGGTTTTCTTCGCTTCTCGTGCCGAAGGGACCTGCGGAAAGCATCGGATATTCAGTTCCGTACAAAAGGAGCAAGCCGTCAGCTTCCTTGACGGTATCGGTGGCGATACCAGTGGGGCAAACGCGCCACTTTTCCTTTTGACATTCGATCCTCTCTTCAAGGGTTTCAAGGAAGTAAAGGGCGGTGGCAACGTGGTTTTCGTCGGAGCTGTTTTTGGCGATGGTACGGAGCACGTCTGCCGCTTCCTCGAATTTTTCAACCTCGCAAAGCTCGCTGGCTTTGTGGAACAGAGTGACAGGGGAGTCCGCGTCAACGTAGTCAGCCGCAAGGGCGTTGTAGTTCAGCGCCGAAAGGATAACGATCTCCTCGTCACCGATCTTTTCAAGATGCTCGATAACGTATTCGTTTCGTTCGAAAAGTCCAGGGGGGCAGTCGGGCGTTACGTATGACCAGCAGTTGCCGAGGGCGATGGGGAGCCACCCCTCGCCTCCCTTTATTTCGTAGGACGAAAGCACCTTTTCCTCTCCCTTGGTATAGGTCGTTTCCTTCACAAGACCAACGCCGCGGCAGTACCATACGTGGTTGGAGTCTCCTCCTTCCCACGTAAGCTCAATGTGAAGGCAGTTTTCAAAGGTGCCCGCAGGGGTGACGACCGTTTCGTCGGTTGCGACCACGCGGCGGACGCCTTCGCCGCCGCGACGGAGAGAGACCTTTTCCTCGGCACCTGCCTCGATAGGCACGGAAACGGGGAAGAAATTTGTGTCGAAACAGGAGCTTGCTCTATAGAATATGGGGTTTATATGAAGATCGAGCTCGCTGGTTGCGTAATTGCAGCCCGGCTGGGATACGTAGCGGAGATTACCGTCCTTTTTTACCCAGCCTTCGCCTGTGACGAGGATACACTTATGCGCGTTATCGTCGAGGGTACAGTCGATAGCCTTGAGCCCTGCCAGAACGGCACCGTAGGTGGCAGCGGGATAGTCGCCGTTAAGACTTTTGCACTTTTCATATTCCGCCTTTGCAAGCAAAAGACATTCTTTTGTCGCCTCGGGGTTTTCTTTGATCCCCGTAAAGCTGAAGCTGTACGCCATCCAGAAATAGTGGCGGCCAAGCTCTGCGTGCTTTTCGTTGCTTTCGGGATAAGCGGAAAGCTCGGGGATGATGCGGTCACGGGTATAGTTATATCTGTTTTCGGGGGAATTCCACGCCCAGAACTTATCGCACATATCCATAAGCAGGTCGGACGCCTTCTTAACGTCGCCGAATTTGCGGTAAACGGCAAGTGCCTCCTCGCAATATTTCGTGTCAACGTCTGAGGCGATCTTCGCGCTTTTCACGGAATATTCCTTCACGTCTTCGGAGCTTGAAAGATTCTGTATAAGCTCCTTAACGTTTTCGTATGCCGAGTCGAAGCCGACGGTGCCGTATGTTTTCGTGTAGTTTTCAAGGTCGCGGATCTTGGTTGCCAGCGCTTCCGCAAAGGAATCGGGCAGGGTAGTTTTGTTTTCTGTCATTCTGATATCACCTCGCAGCTTTATTCTTGCGTCGTGAATCCTGCGCTTAACGGTACCGAGAGGCGCACCCGTGGCGTTTACTATCTCTGCCATGGAAAGTCCTTCGAGAAAATAAAGGACGGCGGTTTCCCTGACGGCGGGAGTGAGAGCGTCGAATCGGGCGTGAAGCTCCGTCATCGTTTCCTTTGCAACGAAAAGGGATTCGGGAGTCCGCTTGTCGGCGCGGCGCTCAAGGGTGTCGTAGGACTCGGTCTTCCGTGTGCGCGCAAGTGCGTTCACGGTCTTATTGCGGAGGAT
>CAYXHC010000016.1:0-30376 GCA_964464905.1 uncultured Lachnospiraceae bacterium | reverse complement strand
AGCATCGGCAGATCCTCCGTATTCACGGTATGCGAGATAAGCAAAGGCGTTGCCGTAGTGACGAGCTCAGGGCGGGTCTTAACAAGACGTGACGCAAAGTCCGTGAGATGACCGGAATAGTCAGTCATGTTCGCGGTAAACGAGAAAAACATCACGATTCTTCCCACAAGGGCGGGATTCATAAAATTGCAGCCAAGACCGCCAAACAGCATCTTTGCGACGATTATAGCGGTGGCATCGCCTACGACGAGTTGCCACACAGGCATCGTAACTGGCACGTTGCAGGCTATGATAACACCCGTCACAACGGCGGAAAAGTCCCCCACCGTCACGGACTGCTTCATAAGCTTATTCCACAAAAACTCAAAAAAAACACAAGCGGCAACAGACACCGCCGTCAGGAAAAGCGAACGCCAACCGAAGATGACGACCGATGCGAGCAGAACCGGCATAAGTGCTATTACGACGTCGAGCATCACGTTTCGCGTCGTATACCTTGAACGTACGTGAGGTGATATGCCGACTTTCAAGAGATCCATAATCTATCAAGTTCCCCTTTCTGTGTTCATCCGCAGTCAGTTTTTCCGCTTGGCGTTATATGCCTGAAGTTTGACCTTAGCCAGCTTGTTTTCGAGAACGATTTGCCGTCCTGCGGGGCATATAAACGAACAGCAGCCGCATTCCATACAGAGATTCACCTTCAGCTTTGAAAGCTCCTCCCCGTCCTTTGCAGCAAGCGCCGCCGATATGGCAGGAGGATTCAACGAAAACGGACAGTGGCGTATGCATCTTCCGCAACGGATGCAAGCCGTTTCGGGCAACGGCTTTGCCTCCTTTTCGTCAAGGGCAAGAATAGCGTTCGTGTTTTTCAGTATCGGCATATCGAGAGAATACACGGCGATGCCCATCATAAGTCCGCCGTAGAGCACCTTCACCGGATCGGAGGAAAAACCGCCGCAGAAATCAAAAACGTCGGAAAGCTTCGTCCCAATGGGAACGACGACGTTTCGGGGGTCCTTTACGGCTCTGCCGTCTACGGTGACACATTTTTCCGTCAGCGGCATACCCGTTTCAAGGTAATTCTCCATCACGGCGAGAGTCGTACAGTTGATGACGATACATCCAACGTCGATGGGAAGCTTACCCTCGGGCACCACCTTGCCCGTCACGTTATATATCAGCACCTTTTCGCCGCCCTGAGGATATATGGACGGAAGCACCCTTACCTCGACCCCGCTGAGCCTTTCGGTGACACGCTTCATCTCGGCTATTGCCTCAGGTTTATTCTTTTCAATGGCGATAATGATCTTTTTTGCCGCGAGATATTTGACAAGCGTCTCACAGCCGCGGGCGATCAGCTCCGACTTTTCAAGCATCATCCTCGTGTCGCTCGTTATGTACGGCTCGCACTCGGCTCCGTTTATGATGATCTCGCCGATACGGTCGGGATCACCCACATTAAGCTTCGCGGAAGTGGGGAATCCTGCACCGCCGAGACCGACGACGCCTCCGTCTTTCACGGCAGATATGAAGCTTTCGTAATCATGTACATCCGGAGGCTTAACATCAGGACTCACCGTCATAAGTCCGTCGGATTCGATAAAAACGGCGGGAGACGTGCGTCCGTTGGGCGCGATAAATTCAGTTATTCTCTTAACGGTACCCGAAACGCTTGAGTGAACGTTTGCACTGACGGCGCCTGTCGCCTCACCGATAAGAGTACCGACGTCAACGTGATCGCCGGGTTTAACGACGCATTTCGCAGGCGCGCCGATATGCATCGACAGGGGTATCGTCACGGAGGACGGCGACGGCATCCGCACCGATTCCTTTGCTGACGTGTTTTTCAAATGCGGCGCACGAACGCCGCGAACCTTCCACCCGAACATATCAAATCTCGCTTTTCTGTGTATTATCACCATATTTTGCGCTATTTCTTCACGCATAATTGTAATATAATATCATCCATTTGTCAACCGAGATTAAGCTCTCATCTCACGAAATCGGTTGTATTTTTGAAAAAAATGTGTTACAATGTCCTAACAGCAAAAAAGGGGGTGCGCCGTGAATATATACCGCGAACCGTTTCCGGAAATAAACGAAGAAGTGTCCGCCGTTGCTCTCGGCACCTTCGACGGAGTTCACGTGGGGCACAGGGCCGTTATAAGCGAAGCCGTCCGCCTCGCGAGGGTTGAAGGAGGTGTAGCCGCCGTGTGGTGCTTTTCCGCGCCGCCCAGATCATTTTTCGACAAAAGCTTCGCTTCGGTCTTATCGTCGCCCGAGGAAAAAGCCGCCGCGATCGGATCGCTGGGCGCCGGTCTTCTCGTCATGCCCGATCCCGAAGTTTCCCTTTTCTCCGTTTCGGCAGAGGAGTTTCTCGACTTGCTTGCAACTTCCCTTTCCCCATCCCACATCGTTTGCGGCTTCAATTACCGCTTCGGAAAAGGCGCCCTCGGCACCCCCGAGCTTATGCGCCGCAGGCTTGAACCCATAGGCATAAAGGTCACCGTGATTCCTGCCGTTCTCGAAGCAGACGGCACGCCCGTCAGTTCAACGCTTATACGCCGGCGTTTGAAGGAGGGGAAGGACATTTCTCATCTTCTCGGAAGATGATGTTATGCATTTGCATAACGCTAATCTTACGCGCAAAAAAAGAGCCGCTCCCGCGAGTGGCTCTTTTGATATTTTATTGATTTTATAAGTTTTTTGCCGTTATGCAGTTGCCTTATATCTTCATGGAATCTTCCACGTTAAGAACGAAAACGGTTGCACCGCCTACCTTAACCTCGCCGGCAATGGAGTCGGGGCGGAGACCGCGTCCGAAGGACTCGGTGGGAGACACCACCTGCTTTCTAGTGGTGCAATATTTCTTAAGGATATCCTTGACCTCTTCAACCTTCTCGTCGTCGGTACCGATAAGAAGGGTGGTGTTTCCCACCATAAGGAATCCGCCGGTGGTGGAAAGCTTCGTTACGAAGAATCCGCGCTCGGTGAGAGCGGAGGAAGCAACGGCGCTGTCGTCATTGTTTACAATAGCAAGTAAAAGTTTCATATATCAATCTCCGTATTAAAAAATTATTATAGATAATCGTCAAGGAATCCGCGGCTCTTTCTGTCGATAGCGTTGATATCCGGTATCTCGTAGCGGTTATCGTCGTTATCCCTGAAAAGAACTCTCACACCGTACATAAGCTTCACCTGGTTAACTATGTTACGCACCTCAACGGTACAAGATCCGCGGTCAGTTTCACAGAAGAATTTGATCACACCGAATTTTTCAGAGGATCCCGTGATCTTCTCTATCTTCGGCACGTGGTAATACTCGCTGAGACAGCTTTCTATGGTCTTGCGTTCATCGGGAGGGAGCGTTGCCAGGTCTCTGATAACGGCAACCTCTTCGCCGTCGTCGTTCAGGAGGGTTATATACTTTGACACGCCCGTCATGGGGAAAAGTCTGCGGGGTTCGAGGTGGGTGAATTTTTCGCCTGTATAAAGTGTCATATCAACGAAGGTTATGTCCGTTCGGTCAAAGTGAGCGATATCGTTATCAATGTATATGCGTGCCATTATTCAAACCTCTCTTCTGCTTTACTCTTTTCCACCTCTGCCGACATCTTCTGTATCTCAACGAGACGCCAGTATTTGCCCTTGGCGGCAAGGAGATCTTCGGGGGTTCCCATTTCAAGTATCTCGCCCTTGTCAACGACGATTATCTTGTTTGCCTTGCGGAGGGTGGAAAGTCTGTGGGCGATCATAATGGTGGTACGTCCGCTGATAAGACGTTCGATAGCACCCTGAATGAGATTTTCAGTTTCCGAGTCAACGGCTGCCGTTGCCTCGTCGAAGAAAAGTATGCTGGGATTCTTGAGCACGGCTCTTGCAATGGAAAGACGCTGACGCTCACCGCCGGAAAGGCCGGTTCCTCGCTCGCCGAGTACGGTGTCGTACGCATCGGGCATACGCGCGATGAACTGATGCGCGTTTGCAACATCTGCCGCATGGATGACCTGCTCAACGCTTGCCTCGGGCGTGCCGTAGGAAATATTATTGAATATTGTATCGTGGAACATCATCGGCTCCTGCTGAACGTATCCGATCTCTCCGCGATAATATTCCATATCGATCGTCCTGATATCAACGTCGTCCATAAGTATCTCGCCGTCGTAGCCGTCGTAGAAGCGCATCAGCAGATTGATGATGGTGGACTTGCCCGATCCGGTAGTACCGACGATGCCGACGATGTCACCGGGTTCGATCACGAAGTTCACGTTCGAAAGCGCTTTCTTCGACCTGTCGAATGAGAAGCTTACGTTGCGGAATTCGATCTTACCGCGCATACGGTCGAAGACCTTGCCCTCTACCGCTGTGCTTTCGGGTTCCGCGTCGATTATGTCAAGGATACGTTCCATCGCCGCAAGGGAGCTTTGATAGGAATCGTTGAAGTTGGCAAAAAAGTTTACGGGACCGTAAAACATCGACGTATATGAAATAAATGAAACGAGAAGACCCGCCGAGATAAAATCGGGATCTTCAATAACGAGGCGACCGCCCACCGCCCAGATAAGGAGCGATCCCATAGTGATCACGAAGGAAACGATATGGGGAAACGCAATGGTTATGCGCGCACTCTTTATGTCCGTTTTCAGCCATTCATCATTATAGCGGTCGAAGGTGTCGGTGGAACGGCGTTCGTTTGTAAAGCTTTTTACGACTCGAATACCGGGAAGGTTATCCGTCAGAATAGAGGTGACCGCGCTCCAGCGGCGCCATATCTTACGGTAATAGGGACGTATCTTTCTGCCGAATATTCTCGATCCCACAGCAATAAACGGAACGGGAATGAGGGAAAGCAGCGTCAACTGCCAGTTCATGCAGAGCATAATAACGATGATGCCTACGAGGGTGAAAAGCTGAACGACGACTTCCTGAGTGATACGGAGAACGAAGCCCTGAATCGTTGCCGTATCACCGCTGATACGGTTGATAACGGAGCCCGTGGAGGTTTTATCGTAAAACTTCATGGGAAGATACTGCGCTTTGCGGTAAACGTCGCTTCGCAGGCTTCTCACCATTTTGTCGCCACACACGCGGAGCATGTAGGAGCGCACCATACCGATACCGTACTGGATAAGATAAGCGAAGATAAGCGTTAAAACGACGCCCGTCAGCGCGTCTTTATCACCGCCGGGGAGGACCTTATCGACGAGATGACCCGTCATATAAGGGGGGATCATAGCCATTGCCGTGGTCACCCCCGAAAGAAACAGGCAGACGAGAAGCGTGTACTTATGAGGAAGCACGTATTTTGAGATCTTTTTGATCAGCTTGTTTTTCGACTGACAATAGATGCAATCCGCACCGGGACGCACAAGGGAGCGTCCGCACTTGGGACAAAAATGATTCTGTCGCTCGATAACGGCATCAACGACGTCGATAGCAGCTGCAACGTCGGCGTTTTCATCCTCGGACATCTGCGTTATAAACTGTGCTGCCGCATCGAAAAGTGACGCAGACTTATAGGAGAACCGCATAAAGTTCGTCGTCGTCCCGTCATTTTTTGTGATAACGAGCACGGCATTTCCGTAATTTCGTTTCACTCGGCACTGCTTGATATCAGAAAACGGAATCCGTAACGAACTGCCGTTTTCGTCTACCGAATAAGCGGCTGCTTCGCTGACGGAAAGATAGTTGAGAGCATATCGGCTGGCACCGTTAAGATCTGCTGTCATAACGAACAGAAGCTTCTCGTTGCCGACTACAACCTTTTCAACCGTTACCCGTTCGTCCTCTGCCAAGACTCTGTTGCAAAGATACCTGGTCGTGTCCTGATTACTCATAATGCGATAATACCTCGTACTTTCGCTTGTCTCCGAAAG
Organism: uncultured Lachnospiraceae bacterium; assembly: GCA_964464905.1. GTDB lineage: Bacteria > Bacillota > Clostridia > Oscillospirales > CAG-272 > DTU064. Next base: position 24,500 of record CAYXHC010000016.1, on the reverse strand, counting down.
ATTCTTTCGCAATATAAATTTTCTTGTGAAGGAAGTCTCTTCACTCGATGCCATTATACAATTACGTTTTTTACAAGTCAACCTGCAACGCAAAAAAACATTCGTCTTTTTGCACAAAATTGCGGTGTTCATTTTGTGCGCTTCGCCAACAATCGGTGTCTGCCGTACGGTAACGGAAATTCGCCTTGAAGATTTAAGCATTCACATTTATGATTCCGCAATTCACACTTGACACGATACAACTGGGAGAGTACAATTATAGACAATATTTGTGATATTGAAGGACGAGATATAATGTTCTATTACGAAAAAAGAGAGGAAATTAACAGAGACTGGTTTGCCATAGAGGAAGCAGAAGATTTTTCGTATCCTCCGCACCTTCACCGCTGGTACGAGATAATAGTCGTTCTCGAGGGAGATTTGGACGTCGTCGTAAACAACAGGATCTATTCACTTTCAAAAAACGATTCTCTCTTTATCTTCCCCAACAGAATACACCAGCTTATATGCAACAGCAGCTGCAAGCACAAGCTTTGTCTCATCAAGCCGGAGCTTATCGCGCATTTTAACACGAAGTTTCAGGGGAAGCTACCCGTTGACCCCGATAAGCACATAAAAAACAGCGCGTGGCTGACCCTTTTCAAAAACGCAACCAACTCCTCCTCCGTCGAGGAAATAAAGGGATTGCTTTATTTGTACTGCAGTTTTTTCGTCAACGATGCATTCTGCGACGCCTCAGGCGCCGAGCTTCCCGACAGTCCCGATCTTATGCACCGGATTTTCCGCTTTGCCTCCGAAAATTTCGCCAAGGACTGCTCCCTTGCCGATCTGTCTGCCGCGCTCGGATATGATTACAGCTACCTTTCAAAGCTGTTTTCGGAAAAGATCGGCACCTCCTTCACCGACTACGTCAATATGCTTCGCATTGACCGTGCCTGCTATCTGCTGAAGAACACCAGACTCCCGATTATCGACATATCCATCGAATGCGGATACGGCAGCCTCCGCACTTTCAACCGCAACTTCTCAAGAAGAATGGCGATGACTCCGCGGAACTACAGAAAATCGCCCATACAGTATTCCGCAGACAATTTCAAGATATAAGCCGCGATCAGTTTATAAGTTGTTTATATATTATTTTATTATTAATATTTATTTAATGCTTCGATTGTGGTATACTTTACGGTGGCGTGGTCGTTGAAGCGACCGCCCACCTGCCCTTCGCCGGGCAAATGAATCACCCGATAAGAAAGGTTCCCTGAAAAATGAAAAAAGAAACATCTGCCTCCGATCTCAAGTGCCGAATGGGCAAGGTTGGCGGCGAAGCCGTTCTCGAAGGCGTTATGATGCGTTGCGGAGACAAGATCGCCCTCACGGTACGCAAGGAAGACGGCTCCCTGTCCATAAAAGAATCCACATTCACCTCCATAAGAAAAAAGAAGAAGTTTTTCAATCTTCCTATAATACGCGGCGTCGTAAGCTTCATCGAATCGATGAAGATGTCTTTTGGCTGTCTTTCCGATTCCGCCGATCTGCTTGGCATTGATGAAGAGATGGAAGAAACGAAATTCGAGCGCTGGCTCAAGGAAAAACTCGGCAAAAGCATCGTAGACGTCGTTATGGCTGTCGGCATGGTGCTCGGGCTTGCCCTCGGCGTCGGTCTTTTCGCCCTCCTTCCCACATACCTTGCAAATCTCATAAAGGACTCCGTCCATTCCCTCGAAAGCAACTGGTTCGTAAGCCTGTTCTCCGGCGTTATGAGGATCGTCATATTCGTCCTCTACATCTGGCTAGTTTCCTTTATGAAGGATATCCGCCGCACCTTCCAGTATCACGGTGCGGAGCACAAATCCATCGCCTGCTATGAATCGGGGATGGAACTTACACCCGAAAATGCCGCTAAATGCCGCCGCTTCCACCCCCGTTGCGGCACCAGCTTCATTTTCGTAATCCTCATACTCAGCATTCTCATCTACACCGTCGTGCCTCACGAATGGCCTTGGTACCTACAATCACTCGTGAAGATATCCATGCTCCCCATCGTTATGGGCATCAGCTTTGAATATCTTATGTACGCAGGCAAGCACGAAAATCTTATGACGAAGATCCTTTCCGCTCCCGGTCTCTGGATGCAGCGAATCACTACCCGCGAGCCCGATCTTGATCAGCTTGAGGTAGCGATCACCTCTATCAAGCTTTCCATGCCCGAGGAGTTTCCAGAATTCGACTCTTCCACCTACGACAGAGGCGAAAAGACTGACGCTGACACCGCCACCGCCGCTCCCGCGGAGGAACCGGAAAACGACGAATCCGTATGACACTGCGCGAAGCGATAGCGTTGCTTTCGGCAGCAGGCGTGCCCGACCCGAAAAACGACGCGATACTGCTTTTCACCTTCATCTCCGGACGCTCCCGCGCGTCTGTGATGTTCGCTCTCGACGATAATATATCGGGGGAACCCTACTATAACGATTTTCGCGCTGCCATTCATCGGCGTATGACCCGCGAGCCGTTACAGTACATCGTCGGAAGCTGGTGCTTTTACGGCGACGAATACAAGGTGTCCCCTGCGTGCCTCATTCCCCGCCCCGACACGGAGATCATCGTAGACGAAGTGCTTGCGCGCCTTCCGAAGGGCGCACATATTGCCGACCTTTGCTGCGGCAGCGGCTGTATCGGCATCGCTGTTTTGCGGAATTCAGACGCTACCTGCGATTCGGTGGATATATCCCCCGACGCCATTGAAATCGCAAAGGAAAACGCCGCCGCCCTTGGCGTCAGCCACCGGATCGGCTTTTCCGTGGGTGATGTTTTCAACGCATCCCTCTTATCCAAAAAATACGACATCATCGTTTCAAACCCACCCTATATCAGGCACACAGACGTGCAGGCGCTCGCCCCCGAGCTTGCCTATGAACCCGTTATAGCTCTTGACGGTGGCGACGACGGCATGGATTTTTACCGTGCCATCGTAAGAAACTACAAGTCGTCCCTCGCCAACGGCGGTGTCTTCGTATTTGAGATAGGATACGACCAAAAAGACGAGATCGCTTCCGTTGCTGCCGAAAATTCAATGTCCGTAAAAATCGTTTGCGACCTTGAGAGTCACCCCCGCGCAGCAATTCTCAGCCACATTCAATGAAACTGCGACTGGCGGAAAGATCAATATCTTAGATACGTCCCCAGAGACGGCAAGCCGTCTCACGGCACTCATTTCTCCATCAACCATACGACAGTCACGAGCAAGCTCAAGACAGGCGAGCTTACTCTCGCATAACGAAGCATTTCCTCCGGTATTATAAAAGCAAGTATCCGTGCAGCTCTGCACGCAACGAATAAATGGATCAAGCTTAACGAAACCTGATATGAAAGTTGAAATCTACGACACGACCTTACGCGACGGCGCTCAGGGCGCCGGCATTGACTTCACCGACGACAATAGAATAAGTATCATTCACACCCTCGACGAGCTTGGCGTATCTTATATAGAAGCAGGCAACGCCGCTTCTCCCCGCGACGCGGCTTTCTTCGCCGAGTGCGACAAGATCAAGCTCAAAAACGCTGCCATTTCTGCATTTTGTTCCACCCGCCGTGCCGGAAAACGTGTGGAAGACGACCCGATACTGAAAAGTATAGTTGCCTCTCCCGTAGAATACGTCGCGGTGGTAGGCAAAGCCTGGGAATATCAGGTCACCGCTGTTTTAGGCACGACGGTTGAAGAAAACCTATTGATGATCAAAGACACGGTATCGTACCTGCACGAAAACGGCAAGCACGTTTTTTTCGACGCAGAGCATTTCTTCGACGGCTACGGCGACAGTCCCACTTACGCGCTGACCGTTCTTGAAACGGCGCTATCTGCCGGTGCAGAAAGGCTCGTTCTTTGCGACACAAACGGAGGGATGCTTCCCGACGTTATCGGAGTCGTCGTCACGTCCGTTCGCAAAAAGCTTCCCGAAGCGAAGCTTGCCATCCACTGTCACGATGATATGGATATGGCAGTGGCGTGCTCTATCGAAGGCGTGCTTTCCGGCGTTGTACAGGTTCAGGGCACCGTATGCGGTATCGGTGAACGCTGCGGAAACTGCAATCTCAACACCGTTATACCGATCCTTCAGCTGAAGCTTGGATACACCTGCATTTCTCCCGAAAGCCTCGCAACGCTCACACGCTCCGCCCGTTCCATTATGGAAACGGCAAACCTTTCCTTCAACGAGCATTCCCCCTTTATCGGCGGCTACGCATTCACGCACAAAGCAGGCATGCATATCGATGCTGTGAGAAAGACGCCCCGCACGTTTGAGCACATCACCCCTGAGCTTGTTGGCAACGCAAGCAATCTGCTCGTTTCGGGCATCTCGGGAAAAAGCGCCTACCACGCCGTGCTGGAGCGAATCGCTCCCGAACTGAATATCGAAATAGGAAGCGAACGCTTTAACACAGTTATATCAAAAATCAAGGAATACGAAGCACGAGGATTCCAATTCGAAAATGCAGAGGCTACGCTCCTTTTAGTTATTTTGGAGGCTCTCGATCTTCGCAAGTCAGCCTTTGAGCTGCTCACGTTCCGCGTTATGATAAGCGAGCCGCTCTCCATAAATCCTGACGGTAAGTGTTCTGCTCTCATCAAAGTCGCCATTCCCGACGGGAAAGGCGGGAAGACTGAGGAGCTGACTGCCGCTGAGGGCGACGGTCCCGTCAACGCACTTGATATGGCGCTCCGCCGTGCTCTTTCGAGATTTTATCCGACGCTTGCCGACGTGAGACTCTCCGACTACAAGGTACGCGTTCTCGATTCTGCAAGCGACACCACCGCGTCCTCCGTCCGCGTTCTCATCGAAAGCACGAACGGGGTTTCCGTGTGGCGAACCGTTGGCGTTTCCGTGGACATCGTTGACGCAAGCTGGCAGGCACTTCGCGATTCCATCGAATATTACCTTTATAAAGAAAATTCCGATTTTTTCAGTTCCGAAGCGTAACCGGGTGAAAATATTTTTTCTCCTCACCGAAGCTCTCTTGCTTCACGCTGAAGTTCCTCCCGAATCGGGTTCAGGCTCAGTTTAGCCGCGTCAAGGCGCGCTTCTCTGAAGTCCGACATTGTTTTTTGCGCCGCCTTTGGCGGCTGAATGGAGTATTTATTTATGAAAAAAAACGTTATCTGCATCTTTGGCGGCAAATCAACAGAATATAAAGTTTCCCTTCGTTCCGTCGAAAGCGTTCTCAACAACATAGACCGCGAAAAATACAATGTAAAAACCGTTGGCATCACCGTCAACGGCGACTGGTATCTATACGAAGGCGACACCGCCCGAATCGTTGCAGACACCTGGTGTACCCCCGAGCTGGCATACCCGATCACCGTTGACCCCGCGAACGGCAAGGGCGGCTTTATCGTTACCCGTGCAAACGGTGAATACGAAAAGCTCCCCTGTGATGTAGTTTTTCCGGTTTGTCACGGTCAATACTGCGAGGATGGCACCCTGCAGGGACTTCTCTCCCTTTGCGGCATCCCTTATGTGGGTTGCGGCTGCGCCTCCTCCGCTATATGCATGGATAAGACCTTAACGAAGCTGATACTGTCAAATTACGAGGTGCCTCAGGCGAATGCGCTTGTTTTCACAAAGCGTGAGATCGAATCTTCGCTCGACGACGTTATCGCACGCACGGAAGCTACCCTTTCCTATCCCGTTTTCGTAAAACCCTCCTCATCGGGTTCCTCCGTTGGCGCTTCAAAATCTTCCGACCGCAGCGAGCTTATCAACTCCCTCAGAGATGCGGCAAAATACGACCGCAAGATCCTCGTTGAGGAGTTTATAAAGGCACGCGAGGTTGAGATCGCGGCTCTTGAAGACATAGACGGCACCCTGACCCTTTCCCCATGCGGCGAGATCAACCCCGGCGCTGAATTCTACGATTACGAAACCAAGTACGAGGCAGATACGGCAGAATACTTTATCCCCGCGCGTATCAAGCCTGAGACCGATATGCGCATCCGCGAGCTGGCGGACCTTATCTTCTCCGTCCTTGACTGTAATGGATTTTCACGTATCGACTTTTTCATCCGCGACTTTAAGGATACCGAGGAAGTGATCTTCAACGAGATCAACACCCTTCCCGGATTCACATCCATCAGTATGTATCCTCAGCTTATAAACGCCTGCGGAATCGGTTATAAGGATCTCATATCCCGTCTCATCGAAAGCGCGGGTATATAAAAATTCAAAAGAAAGGCTCGGAAAACATTATGGCTTACGTCTCACGAAAAAAGGAAGCTCTTGACGCTGCGTACACCGCCATCGCATCCCTTTCGCACCTGCACTTAACGCTATGCGCTGCCGAATCCTGCACCGGCGGACTTATCGCGAAGCTCATCACTGACGTATCCGGCGCCTCCGCCGTTTTCAAGGGAAGTATCGTTGCCTATTCAAACGAAATGAAGGTCTCCGTTCTCGGTGTCAAGTCTGACACCCTCGCCACCGTGGGTGCCGTTTCCGAGTCCTGCGCCATTGAAATGGCCGATGGCGCCCGCCGCTTATGCGGCACCGACATCGCAGTTTCCGCCACGGGAATTGCCGGACCTGCCGGAGGCACTCCCGAAAAGCCGGTCGGCACCGTTTACGTGGGTATAGCCTCCGGAAAGCACAGCGAAGTACTTCGGCTCAAGTTTCCTGCCGACGCCGGACGCGACGCTATACGCTACGCGACTGCAGAGGCAGCTCTCAAGCTGATAATCAAAACTATGGAGTTTTATAAATAACCTGAACATAAGGAGAATCTGAAAATGGCTGAATTCAAAAGAATCGGTGTACTTACGTCGGGTGGCGACGCACCCGGAATGAATGCCGCAGTCCGTGCCGTTACCCGTTCCGCTATCGAACGCGGCGTCGAGGTCGTAGGCATATACAAAGGCTATCGCGGTCTTATCGACAACGAAATGAAGACCTTCTCATACCGTGATGTATCCGGTATCCTCAACGAAGGCGGCACGGTTCTTTATTCCGACCGCTGTCACCGCTTCCGTTCCCTTGAGGGACAAGAGGCAGCCGCCAAGACGTGCCGCGAAAACGGCATCGACGGCGTTATCGTTATCGGCGGAGACGGTACCTTCCGCGGCGGCGTTGATCTGACAGCACAGGGAATTCCCACTATCGGCATCCCTGCTACCATCGACAACGACATCACCTCCACAGATTACACCATCGGCTTCGACACCGCATCCAACACCTGTCTTTCCATGATCGATCGCCTCCGCGACACCTGCGAATCCCACGCCCGCGCGAACGTAGTTGAGGTCATGGGACGTGATGCCGGCTACATCGCCCTTGAGGTTGGCATTTCCGTCGGTGCCATCGGTATCGCCATCAAGGAAATCCCCTTCGACGAGGAAGAGCTTATCGAAAAGATCCAGATCGGTCGCGACGGCGGAAAGCGCCACTATATTGTCGTCGTTGCGGAGGGACTCGGCGACTATTCCGAGCGACTTGCAAAGCTAATTCCCGAAAAGACCGGTGTCGAGACCCGCTTCGCTCGTCTCGGTCACGTTCTCCGCGGCGGCTCTCCCACGCTCCGCGACAGAATGCTTGCCACCCGTATGGCAGACAAAGCAGTTGAATGTCTCCTCGCCGGCGACAGCAATCTTGTTATGTGCGAAACGAACGGTAAGATCGAGCCTATGGACATCACCTATGCTCTCCGTCTCGACCAGATGTACAAGGGTAAGCTAAAGGACGGCGATCTGAAACCGTACTCTCTCGCAGACATCACCGAGATGCAGCAGATATGCAATGAAAAGCGCGCATATCTGAGAAATCTTTACGATGTTGCGAACAGACTTTCGAAATAATATTGGTATTTACAAGAGATATACGAGGGGTGCTTTTTCAAGGAAAAAGCACCCCTCGCGCTCCCCGAAAAACCTTCAACCGGGAGAAATTATCGCAAAAAGCAAAAAAGCGATGCACATTCAGTGCATCGCTTTTTATATTCACTTACATCGTGTAGTTATCAAATTGTCATAGCTCCACGAGCTTTATTGGTTTGTTCTCTTTTTTCGCATATTTAAGCGTGTGTTTTTTACCTTTAGAGTTACCGTCCCATACGACGAGTACGGCGTCTGCCATATCAACCATTTGCTCGTTGCGCTTGATCGGCGCGGCACGCCCATAAAGATCATACCGCGGACGCACGATATATTTGGAAAGACGGTGTAGATCCGCATACTGCTCCGCCAAGCGGTCGATTCCGTTTGCACCGCCGCTGATAACGGTGTCAACCTCCGTCGGTATATACGGTGACAAATCAAAATCCGTAATGCTCCGCGAACCAACAATCAGTAGTTTCATAGAATAAAAACCTCCTTCAATGTATATACCTATATAAGTATATACCTATTTAGAGAAATTTTCAATTAGGTATATATCCGATAAAATATATATCCAAGGAGGGGTGCTGATGATAAGACTGACTATAGATAAATATTTAGACAAGCGTGGCATTACTCGGTATGAGTTAGCCAAGAAAACCGAAGTTAAATTTCAAACGATAGACCGCTACTACAAAAACCGTGTTGTTCGTTACGACAGTTATATTTTAGATCGTATATGCGAGGCTTTGAACTGCAACCTCTGCGACATCATTGAATACGTGAAAGATAATGAAGATACCTCTAATTAATGCCGCCGGTATTGCTCGAGTGTAATGATCCATTATTCCATTAAGCGCATTGTTTTTTCGATACTCACAAACAAAAAACGGACAAGGAGCCATATAGCTCCTTGTCCGTTTTTATATTCACTTACATAGTGTAGTTATCGAAGTAACCCTGGATCCAGATGATAGGTGTGCCCTTGTCGCCGGAGCCGGAGGTCAGATCGCAAAGGGAACCGATAAGGTCGGTGAGGTTACGGGGAGTGGTTCCCTGAGAAACCATCTTACCGTGGAGGTCCTCGTCCTTATTGCGAATATATTCGGAGATAGCAGCCTTCAGTTCCTCGCCCTTAAGGTGAGCAAAGTCGTTGTCTGCAAGGTACTTGAGCTTAAGCTCGTTGGGCTGACCGATAAGACCGTCGGTGTACGCAGGGGAAACAACCGGGTCTGCAAGCTCCCAGATCTTGCCCACCGGATCCTTGAAAGCACCGTCACCGTAGATCATTACCTCAACCTTAACGCCGGTGGCGTCGAGGATGCGCTTCTGGATATCGCGGACGATGGGATCACAGTCGCGGGGGAAAAGCTTAACGGAATCTTCCGTTGCCTTATTGCTACCTAAAAGACCGTACTTTTCGTTGCATCCGCTTCCGTTAACGGGAGAGGAAAGTACGTCGTCAAGACCGTACACAGCCTCAGCGCCTGCTGCTTTCAGAAGACGCTTAGAGCGTGCGCGAGAGTGGATATCGCAGGTAAGAACGTGCTTCTTATAATTGAGGATCGCGCGGCAATCATTCGCAAGGATGATCTCAGCCTCGCACCCCTGACTTTCGATAAGTCCCTTGTAATACTCGATATAATCGACCGCTGTGAACTCGTGCTTAGGATGTCCGAAAAGCTCAACGAATCTGTCAGCGGTGAGAACGTCGGACCAAGGATTTATGCCTGCCTCATCAAGCTCGTCAAGAGAAATGATATGGTTGCCCACCTCATCAGAGGGATAGCTGAGCATAAGCGTGATCTTCTTTGCACCTGCCGCGATGCCCTTGAGACACATAGCAAAGCGGTTGCGGGAAAGGATGGGGAAAATAACACCGATCTCTCCCTCGGGAAATTTGTTTTTGATATCAGCTGCTATATCAGCTACAGTTGCATAGTTGCCCTGAGCTCTTGCAACGACGGCTTCAGTGATGCCGATAACGTCGCGTTCGCGCAACGAAATACCTTCACTCTTTGCCGCTGCGATAACGCTGTCCGCGACGATCTCAGCGATATTATCACCCTGTCTGATGATGGGAGCGCGCACGCCGCGCGATATTGTTCCGATTAATCTTTGCTCTGACATATTATTTGCCTTTCAATAAATGAAATATAGGATATATGGGATCGCTTTGTTAATGATGCCCGTCAGCGTTCAGCTTCTATCGCTTTTGCAAGAGCCAATGCAAACTGATCGGCGCAGGAGGTGCTGCGGCTGCCGCAGGTATTTCCGCGAAGAAGCTCCATAAGGTGCTCTGCGGTCTGTCCTTCGGAAAGCTTGGAGATAGCTTTAAGATTACCGTTGCAACCGCCAAGGAATTTCACATTGCGTACAATGTCTCCGTCGATTTCAAATTCAATCTCGCGGGCGCAGGTGCCGCTGGTTTTATATACGTGTTTCATTTCGGTTTCCTTCTCAGTACTTGATTAATTATAAAGAGTCAGCCTGCTGCATCCTCACCGGAGGCTTCAGCATCGGCAGATCCGCCCGTTTCAGCACCGTCACCTTCGGTTCCGACATCTTCATCCGTCAAAGACGGTATCTCGTGGTTTACGATAATGTTACCCTCGGTAACGGTTATCAAAACGGTTGCGTCTGCCACCGCGGAGGATTCAAAATTGTAGCTGTCGCCATAATCCTCACCGCTTATGCTGACGGTACCGTTTCTCGCGGAAAGGTGCATATCGTAAAATTCAAGAACGGCAGGCGTCGTGATGCTGACGTTGGTAGCAGCACCTGTGACGCTGACATTGTTGAAGCTGAAATTAACGGCGTTGATATCGCCTGCCTTCATAGCAGCTTCAAGCGAGTCCACGGACACATCGTTCAAATAAAGGCTTCCTTTAGTGATATCCGTCTTGATATATGACGTCGTATTCACCGAGGTGAACACTGCGTTACCTTCGCCGAGAGTTACTGACACGTCGATGGAGGTGTCAAAATTCGCCATATAGACGTTACCCTTATTTATGTTGATATTGATAACATTAAGATCGCCGTCCGTGGGAAGATAGACATTGATCTTCTTGGAAACCAGAACCTCATCGGAAATTCCGCGCTTGACGTAATTACGCAAACCGTTGAAGCTGAATCCGGATTCCCAGAATTTGATCACCGACATAAAATCTATCATTGTATTTACGGCGATATTTCTGTTTGAGGTGGTAAGTGTGTATGTGCCTTCGTCGAAATTATAAAGCTCGATATAGGGTTCGGCTGTGCCGCCGTAAATGTAAACGTCAGCTTCGTCGATAACAAACTCAAGCTTATTGTAGATCTCGCCCTCACCGAAAAGAACGGTGTTGACGGTGTTATCATCGCTGTCAAGAGTCTGGTTAAAGATCTCTATTCCTTCTTCGAGTGCGCGCTCCTCTGCGTTCTTACAGGTAAGCCAGCCGCAAAGAATGATGATAAGAGCAACGACGATGAATATCATTGATGTTGGTTTCATAGACCGGCGCACGCTCCTTTCGCATAGAAGTAAAGCTCCACGCATTTACGCGCAAGGAATGAGAGCAGGGCAAACAATTGCTTGATGACGAACGGTATCAGTCTTATAGCAACGTTATAAGCAATGATGCCGGCAAACATCGTAATGCCGCCTATCATAAGTCCGAGCCCGATCTCGTATAGACCGATAGGCGCGTAATTGAATAACTGCGTTATACCGTATACGATCCCTACGAGGGAAAGCACGGTTCCCGCTGCCGCCCCCGCAACGAGAGCGAGTATCAAAAGGACTATCGACACGCAAAGAGCGCCGATCGTCAGTAGAAACAGCGTGAGTACCGCAAGACCGAGGAATATCCAAATGGGAGACGTACACCAGAAGATGATATAAAACTTCTGATAGTCTGCGTTGGGGTCGGGTCTGTATATGAGCTTCTTATCGATCCTTTTTTCGCGTCCGTTCTGAGCGTTCTGCCCCTGGGACTTGGAAGCAGCAGGCTTTGCATCGGAACTGCGCGGACGCACGGACGCGCTTGTGCCCGTCTTTTTAGAAGGTGTGGCGCCTTGTGCAGTGCCTTGTGCAGCGCCTTGCGTACCTCCCGCCATTCTGCTTTGCACTGTCTGAGGGCGACGTGGCGGCTGGGACTGCGATCCGCTGCGCTGCTGCGTAACCGGAGCCGATTCAGACTTCACCGCGGCAGGAGCTTGCGTCGTGGTAGGTGCGCTTACGGGCATGGACTGCGCAGGTGCGCCAGCAGGCTTAGCTGAAGGCGCTGGCGTTTCCGCTGCAAGCCGAGGCTCCCGTGGAGCAGGCTTTACTGCATTTTCTTGATCTATTATTGGACTTGCCGTTGAGGTAACCGGATTCCGGGTGGCGGCTGCAGCTCTCGCGGCACGGCTTTCTGCTTTTCTTTTAAGAGTTGCGGCAATGCGATCCATCATAGCTTCATTACCAACGAGGGCAACTATCTTATCAGCTTCCGCATCGGAAAGAGACCCGACGAATGCTTTCGCCTCTGCGACCGCAGCTTCTCTTGATATACCGCTCTCTTCAAGCTTGTACGCCAGCACTGCGATCAATTTATTTTTATCCAAATTTCCACCCCCTTTTTAAGAGTTCAGTGTAGATAAAAGTGATTTTTTGTGGTATACTGTGTCTTACTCGGAGCGTATAAGCACGCTCACATAAAAACACATAATATTGTACCAAAAACAAGGATAAAATTCAATATGAGAATGCGAAAAAAAAAGAATTCACAAATTAGAATCGAAAAATGTGCCTCCTTACTCATAAATGAACCTGCAAGCGAGACCTTCTCCGACGTATACGCACCTTTTCCGGAGGAGCTTCGCGGACTTCCCGTTTGCGTTGAGTTCGGATGCGGCAAAGGAGACTTCGTTTGCGGCATGGCAAAGAAGCATCCCGACCGCCTTTTCTACGCCGTTGAAAGAGTGTCCGACGTTATGCTTTTCGCACTCGAAAAGCGTGCGGCGCAGATGGCGGAGGACACCACCCTGCCCGACAACGTCCGTTTCATTATCGGCAACGCACAGAATGCAGAGGAGTGGTTCGCCCACGATTCCCTCTCGGCGATCTATCTTAATTTCAGCGATCCCTGGCCAAAGAAGGGCTACTACAAACGCCGTCTGACCTATCGCGGATTTTTGGAGATATATTCCCGTATTCTCGCCCGCGGAGGCACCCTTAACCAGAAAACGGACAACGTGATCCTCTTCGATTTCACGCTTGAAGAGCTTCCCGAGTCCCCATTCAAGCTTTCCTGGCACACCCGTGACCTTCACGCAAGCGAGTGGAACGAGGGTAACGTCGTGACCGAATACGAGCGACGCTTCACCGAGCTTGGCACCCCCATCAACGCCCTCTCGGCGGTCAATGAAAAGTGATTATGTGAGTTTGATGCGGAGGAAAACTTTTCGAGAAAAGTTTTCCTCCAAACCTCTTTTCAAAAGCTTTTATGAAAAAAAGAGCCTTCGATGAAGGCTCTTTTTTCGTTATGTATCTCTTTCAAAGGTTATGAGAAGCTTGATCGTCCAAGCGTTCCAATATGTCACGGACACAACGCGCCAGCCACGCCTTGCCATATCGTTCATGACTTCCTCTGCTCTGCCCTTTGATGTCTCGATTATTTTATACTCTTTCATCGGTCCGCCTCCCCTATCAATACATTTTTAGCTAATTTATTTTATCTCACCATCGTTTCCTCAACGCTTTTTCTCGTGAGCATCACGAAGATCGCGCTGACGCCTGCGTTCACGATGCCGAACACAATAGCCTTCAGTATCACGCCGAGGATAGCGGAGCCTGTGAGAAGATAGAAGCCCGAATCCATGATATAAAACTGCTCGATTCCCATAGCACCGCCGAAAGCGAAGCCGAAGATGGAGAAGAAGATCATATACGGTATCTGGAATATAACGCCGACCGCCATTCTCAGAAGCGTTTCCTTCAGGATGTGCTCCTTGAAATAGCTCACGATCGAAAATTCACCGCTTCTCAGCGCTTCCTTGATAGAGGTGCGATACTCAACGTAAGATGTTTCAAATTTTGAGATCAGCGCAACAAGGAAAGCATCAACGAAAATATTAAACGCGATCAGCGTCAGCATTGCCCTCACAGGCGAATCGATCCACATATATGTGACGGCGTTTGAAAGCAAAAGTCCGTACGCAAACATTGCAATAACGTGCGCCAGTGCAAGGATGCCACCCCACTTGACGCATTTTCTGAAAATTTCTTTTTTCATAAGTTGTCTTTCCTCAATCATAAAACCACATAGTTTCGTCTTTTTTTATGAGGCGGAGCGTATGTCCGCAGGTCTCGCAGACCTCCACACCCTCCTCGTTATCGTAGCCGCAAACGACACAGTTCATAGTGTCGGGATTATTGTCCGGGTCGATCTGATAATGCTCGGCGCCGCGGACGTGAACGATGCTGACGCCAGGGCGGTAATTTTTCAGATAGAAGGAAAGTGCCACGCCGTCGCGGGAATCGTCTGCTCTGCCCTCAAATGCAACGCATTTCTCCCTTTTTCCGTCCTCCGTGTCGACCTCCACGTGCACGGTGTTCACCCAATATCGGTTGTTGGTGCCGCCCGGTGAGCGAAGGGTGGTGGTCACCTTTGCTTTTCTGATAACGCCCACCCAAGTCCTGTCCTTCAAAAGTGCGGGCAATCCCGACAAAAAATACACAGCCACAATGATGCCTACGTAAACGGGCACCGTCCATAAGCGTATCTTCGTCCAGAACTCCGCCGCGTACCACGTAAGGGCGGACAGAGCGAAGCCTATGATAGCCGCAGCCTTGAAGGCGTGCCTCGCAATGCGCTTGTTTATGTGCTCTTTCACGTCATTTGGGATGATTATTTCAGTCTTATTTTGCATGGAAGTTTTCCTCACAGCTTCGCATCTAATTTACCACGAACGTTCAAAGCCCAGGTATCGAGTTCCCTGAAACGTCAGGCTGCCCACGTCCCCTTCCGCAAGCAAGCCGTATTCTTCGCCGTCAACGCACAGCTCAAAACGGTCGCCGCTTTCAAACTGAAAGGTAACATAATAGGTGGTGTGGGTGTGATGATAATGATGGCCTCCGGCGCCCGTGCTGCGGTGACGGGTAACATTCGTCCTTTTGGATACGATAGTCGCAGGGACGGTCAATCGAGGAGAATTATTGTTTCTGTGCCACTGGCTGATCCCCTTCACAGCCGTAAAAATAAAAGTACCGATCACGAAGGCAAAAACTGCCGTGAACATAACGAAAAATATCGATTCAAATCCCATATTTATTCTCCCGTTTACGCAAAAAGGGGCACCGTTTCGTGTGCCCCTTTTTCTGTTTTCAATATTTCCGCATTTTCTGCGGAAAACAAGCTATGCCCGTTTTTTGCGTTAACGGACGAATCCCATTCGTACGTTAACTCTTCATAAGCTCGGATGCAGATACCGCAAGACCGGCGAGAGACTGGATCTCCGAGGGAATGATGATCTTTGTTGCCTGACCGTCCGCAACCTTTTCGAGCGCCTCAAGGCTCTTGATAGCGATAACGCCGCTGCCGGGAGCAGATTCGTTGACCATTCTGATACCTTCAGCAGTTGCCTTTTGGATTTTGAGGATAGCTTCAGCTTCGCCCTCTGCCTCGCGGATCTTCGATTCCTTTATAGCTTCTGCGCGGAGGATAGCCGCCTGCTTTTCAGCTTCCGCTTCAAGGATCATACTTTCCTTCTTACCTTCCGCAACGAGGATGGAGGATTTCTTTTCGCCTTCTGCTTTAAGGATAGCTTCGCGGCGTTCACGCTCTGCCTTCATCTGCTTTTCCATTGCATCCTGTATCTCTTTCGGAGGAATGATGTTCTTCAGTTCAACGCGGTTGACCTTGATACCCCAAGGGTCGGTAACCTCGTCAAGGATAGCTCTCATCTTCACGTTGATAACGTCACGGGATGTGAGTGTTGCGTCAAGATCAAGCTCACCGATGATGTTACGGAGAGTGGTGGAGGTGAGATTTTCGATAGCGGCGATAGGATTCATGTGACCGTAAGCGTAAAGCTTGCAGTCCGTGATCTGATAGAACACGACGGTATCTATCTGCATTCTTACGTTATCCTTCGTGATAACGGGCTGGGGCGGGAAGTCTGCCACCTGCTCCATGAGGATCACGTTCTTTGCAATGCGGTCAATGAAGGGGAACTTAAAGTGGATGCCCGTTTCCCATGTGGCGTGGTAACGTCCGAGACGCTCGATAACAGAGGCACGTGCCTGAGGCACGATCTTGATATTGCTGATAATGATGATGAAAAGAACGGCTGCGATGACGACAAGAGTCGCAAGTCCTCCTTCCGAAATGAGAGCTGCTTTAGTTAAAATCATGTTCTTTCTCCTTTTTCAGTTATGTTGTTTGTCGGTCACTTCTCAACGATGGCTTTTACGCCTTCGATGCGAAGCACGGTTACCTTTTCACCGGCGCCGATTCGTTCACCGTTATCCGAACGGGCGGTCCAGTGCTGTCCCGCAACGGACACCTCGCCCGAGGGGGCGTCGTTGTCGATCTCCACGATCACAACAGCAGACTGACCGATGATACGGTCGGCGTTCGTGGGTACTTTTTCTTTTGCGGAAAGCTTATCCTTGAACACCGTTTTCGAAAGCAACAGGACTACAACGCCGAGGACGATGTAGGTTACGATCTGTACGGGAAGCGGAACGTTGAAGATCGACAGCAGCAAGCAAACGAAGCCTGCCGGCATAAACCATATAGTCGTAAGCGTTGCCGTTGCTGCTTCAACCAAAACGCTCAGGATAAGCAAAAACGTCCACACATAAGGCATATACTCTAACATAGCGGTTCCTCCTTTCGAAAAAATGTTTCGGTTTTCTCACCTTGATTTGATTATAACACGCAGTCAGTTGATTGTCAAGCGAATTCTGTAGAATTTTTGAAATATTTTTTCGAAAGCAGCAAGCAGTAATGATCCGGCAAAAAAACGCTCCCGCACATACGGGAGCGTTTCAGTTTATCGTTTTTATTCCATAGAGGGGATAGCAACCGGAGTATCCCAGAGCTTGTAGATAGAAACGGGGACATCAAAGACGGTGAGACCAACGTGAGTACGGTTCTTTGCCGCAAATCCGGTGTCACCGGAAAGACCGATAACGTCACCCTTTGCAACGGTGTCGCCAACGGCAACGGAGTTTTCGGAGAGGTGACAGTACCAGCTCTTGAGACCCCAGCCGTGATCAACGACGACGATATATCCCGTGGTGGTGAGGTATCCCTCGTATATGACCTGTCCTGCGTTAACGGCATAGACCTCCGTTCCCTCCGCTACGTTATAATCGCAGCCGGTGTGGCGGAATGTAGTGCCGGTATCGCTGACAGTGATGTATCTGCCGAAGCCGGGAGATATCTTATCCGTGGAATTCGCGCCCACAACGTCCTCAAGGAACGTACCCTCAAAGGCGTGCGTTGCAAGCACCTCCTTGTTCGCAACGGCACGCAGAACAGTCTCGGCTTCTGCGAGCGCCTCTTCCGTATAGGTTGCTTTTTCGGTCGCCTTTGTGATACTGCTGGAGCTGGAGCCGTACTTATAGGGTGTAACGGTGAGGTTCATAGTCTGAACCGTCGTTCCGTAGGTAATGGTGAATACAAAGTTCTGCTCCGATCCGTTCTCAAGCTCGTAGCTTATGGGAACGAGCGCGTAAACGTATTCGCCTTCGGCAAAGAATTGGGGAGTGAATTCGATGGAGGGCTCGGACGTGAATCCGATCTTGGAAACGTCGTCAACGTTCTTACCCCCGATGCAGACAAACTTTCCGTTTTCAACGGTAGTCTGGCCCAGATAGAACACGGCGGGATCAACGATATCGCCGATAAAGGTATAGGTAGCGGAGCCGTAGTAGCTCTTGTCCGTGGTCTGATACCATTCCGCGCTGACGTCAACGGTGAAGTTGTCGGCATTGCCGAGAGAGAGAGAACCGATATTATCTATTGAGTCGGAGAAGATCACGTTCTCGCCATCCTTGACGGTGATCTTAACGTAATCGGGCATACTGGAAAATCCAATATCGAAGCCGCCGTCGATAACGCAGGTGAGCACCTCGTCGGAGGTCATGCCGGCCGTATCGAGAGGAGTGAACGTGCCATCGTACGTAGCATAGTTCCACACCCAGGAAAAAGGAGTGATGTAGGTATCACCTACGATAAGCTGAGGCGTGGAGGAGCCGCCGTACAGGCACGCGGAATACTTGGTCTTCAAAAATTCCGTCGCTTCTGCAGAGCTTATCTTATAGACGAGACCTGCGGAATCAACGATGTAGGCATCATCGGGACTCGCGGTGAAGTAATACTTATATTCTGATTTGTTTTCAAAGCTCGTTATCGTAACGAGGAAGAAATCCTGAGACTTCATCGCTTCGGGAAGCTCAGCCACGGCGGTGGCGTTCGTCCTCATACCGATGAAGAGATTTATCATAGCTTCGGAATCCTCCGTGGGTGTCTCTGTTGAAAATTCCCATTTCGTCCCGTTAAGATCCTCAAGCTTGAGCTTGCTGACCACCTTGCTGTCGCTGGGGTCCTTTTGCGTGGATGAATAATATCCGATCGCAACGAATGACGGTATAAACAGCGCGATCAGCAAAAGCACCGTAAGTATTTTTTTATTCATATTGATCCCTCATTTTGGTCTGCGGTCCGCACCATCGGCGCCAAACCGCAAAAAACGATATAGTTTACACACATTAAGTCTATTATACTCCAAAAATCGACTTCGGTCAATAGCAGATTAACGTTCTGCGTCGATATAAGAATTATAAAATATGCGATTTTTTTGTTTGCACTATGAAAAATATGTGTTATAATGTACGGAGTAAGATATAATGTCACCAGTGTAACGACAAAAATTACGCTCTTAATAAAGTCCGGAGGTCAACACTTATGAAATGCCCCGTTTGCGGTTATCCCGAAAGCAAAGTTGTAGATTCAAGACCCGCAGGTGATTTTTCAAGTATCAGACGTCGCCGCGAATGTCTTCAGTGCCAACGCAGGTTCACCACCTACGAGGTCATTGACACCGTTCATCCCGTCGTTATAAAAAGAGACGGCTCGAAGGAGCTTTTCGACAAAAACAAGCTCCTCGTGGGCATTATCAAGGCTTGTGAAAAGCGCCCCGTTAAAGCGGAACTTATCGCAAACGATATAGAAGCCACCCTGAACGGCTTACTCAACCGAGAGATATCCTCCGCCGATCTGGGTGAAATGGTCCTCGACAGACTGAAGCAGGAAGACCCCGTTGCATACGTGCGCTTCGCCTCCGTACACAGAGAGTTTAAGGATATGGAGACGTTCATTGAAGAAATAAGAAAGCTTCGTTTGGAAGAAAAACCCGAATAAATTTCCGCATTAGTTCGGGCTGATGTATAATCAGCCCGTTTTCACCGCAATCAGAATGGAAGAAAACAAAGTTTCAAAGATCGACCTGATCAAGCAAAGATTAGCCGCTGTCCCTGCCGTGATATGGCTGACGACGCTTGCCTGCGCCATCGTTATAGCGGCAACGGTCACGGCACTCTGCCTGCACCGCAACAATAACGACACGGACAGCACCCCCACCGACACGGAATATTACGGCGCCGATATCGACACGCCTTCGGATTCCGCTTATCCTCCCGCAGACTCGGAGGAGGACGCCGACGAAAGCAACGGCAACACATCAGGCACCGGCACTTCCGGTGCTGATGCTACGGATGCCGAAGCAACGTCACCCGACAGCGAAAGCGATACGGAGACCGAAAAAGAAGCCGATACGGAAGGCAACGGGAATCTTCCCGAGATCGTCCTCGGCGAGCTTACCGTCAAGGGGCATTACACCCCCTCGGACGATGCTCTTGACGCACTTTATAAAGCTCTCGACGATTACGGGCACGAGGTCGGCTTCACCGCTATCGATATCGATACGGGGATGACTCTGTCCTATAACGCAAAAACGAAGTATGAAAGCGCGAGCGTCATCAAGGCGGCGTACGTTTATTACGTTTGTACCCTGATCGACAAGGGAGAGGCTTCTCTCGACGACGTGATCGTATATACTGAAGCCGACGCCGTTCACAAGAACGGAACCATCGGAAAATCCGAGTTCGGTACGGAATATACTCTCCGCGATGTTATTAAATACACGGTAAAGAAAAGCGACAACGAAGGCTACTATATGCTCGTAAGAACCTTCGGACGCAGCGGATACGATGAATTCATAAAATCCTTAGGCGCAAACTCCTGCGTCATCTCCTCGTCCAGATGGCCCAAGATCACCGCATCCGACTTCGCTCTGCTGTGGCGCGAGATTTACGACTACGGAAATGAGACTGCTACGGGAGAGTGGCTTTACAATCTTTTCCTGAACGTAGATTACAAGCACTTTTTCAAGGATGCGCTTTCTGTCAAGACCGCAAACAAGGCTGGCTGGAACGATGAAAGCTACAACGACAGCGGCGTCGTTTACGGCGACAGAACTTACATATTCGTGCTTCTTGCCGACGCAAGCTATTATGATTCGTCAACAAAGCTTTATAACAAGATCGTAGAAGCAGTAAACGGTCTGATATCGGAATACGCGGCCGTGATTTACGGCACCGGCTCCGAAACTACAGTTCCAGAGCCGGAGACTACCGCGCCAGAGCCGGAAACCACCGCACCCGAGCCGGAGACTACCGCACCCAAGCCGGAAACCACCGCACCCGAGCCGGAGACTACCGCACCCAAGCCGGAAACCACCGCACCCGAGCCGGAAACCACCGCACCCGAGCCGGAGACTACCGCACCCAAGCCGGAAACCACCGCACCCGAGCCGGAAACCACCGCACCCGAGCCGGAGACTACCGCACCCAAGCCGGAAACCACCACTCCCGAGCCGGAGACTACCGCACCCGAGCCGGAAACCACCACTCCCGAGCCGGAGACTACCGCACCCGAGCCGGAGACTACCGCACCCGAGCCGGAGACCACCGCACCCGAGCCGGAAACCACCACTCCCGAGCCGGAGACTACCGCACCCGAGGAAAACACGTTTCCCGTGGCCATGACGGACGAGCAATACCAGAAGCTCATCACCGAAGCGGAAAAATACCTCGGGTATAAATACGTGTGGGGCGGTTCCACTCCCGCCACGAGCTTTGACTGCTCAGGATTCGTTTCCTATGTTGTCAACCATTGCGGCAACGGATGGAGCATAGGACGAAGAACCTCAAAGACCATATATTCAATATGCACCACGGTCAGCAAAAGCGAAGTACGCCCCGGTGACCTCGTATTCTTTACCGGCACGTATAACACCAAAGGTATCAGTCACGTTGGCTTTTACGTTGGAGACGGTATGATGCTGCATTGCGGAGACCCGATCTCATACGTTTCGATAGAAACCGAATACTGGCAGGAGCATTTCTATTGCTTCGGCAGATTCAATTTCCTCACATAAGCTAAATCACCCCGCAACAGTGTTGCGGGGTGATTTTTCAGTTTCTCGGAGCAAAATAATCTTCAAGCTTATCGTTCGCTTTATCTTCCCTTTTAGCAAACTGCTTCGTCACGTTCAGTTCGGGATCGAGGACGGCTTCACGGATCAATTCAAACGTACACGCCGTGATCCTCTCGCTTACGGTACCAAGTCCGTTATCGAAGCAGAAATAGGGCGTTTCGTATATCAGCTCTATAAGCTCGAGAACGCCGCTGTGGCTAACCGTATTGTAGTGATGATAATCAACATAAGCGTCACGGAGATATCCCGCCGATGCCGCCGATACAGCGCGCAGAAGCACCGATGCCCCATCAGGATCCACCGTGTTCACGGGCACCGCAAGAACCAGCGTTTCATCGGAAACGTAAGCACGGTATTCATCCTCTGCAGTTATCTTCGGCACGGGTAGCACCGTCCAATCGAAGCCCGAGACAGCAAGTGCGTTCATATCTCCAAGCGATCCCACGTGAAAAAGGGTCTCGCCCGAAACGAAGAGATCGATCCCTTCCGCCTCCTCGGCGGGGGTCACGAAAGTTATTTCCGAAAAGAGACGTTGGCAAATGTCTACAACCGTCACGGCATCATCGGTAAGCACGACCGCGGGAGTTTCGTTTCGCTCGTTATTTATCATAGAAAGTCCCGCCGACGCGGAAACTATATCGGTGAGTCCTCCGTCACCAGTCAAAGGATGATCAGAGGATACAGCAAAGTCTGAGGCGACGTTCATAAACAAGTCCCACGTCCACTGCCCCGACTTAGCAAGTGCCTCAACGTCGCCTTCGCAGACCCCGTTCAAAAGATCGAGATTAGCGAAAACGCAGGAAATGTTATCGGGATCAATCGTGGCTGCCCCCACAACACCATAATCGCTATAGCCGGCTGAAAAAGCGGCTGCGCCGTAAGAATTGAAATATTCCTCCTCAAGGGAGAAGAAAGGCAACTGACGAAGATTGTACACACAGTTTTCCTTAACGAGAAGTGCCAGTTCCTTCTGCGTGACGGCGAGAAGATCGGCGTAATACTCCTCCGTCTCCACCGCCGCCGTTATGTCGATGATCATTTGATCCACCGTCGTCACAACGTAATGAAGCTCGCAGCCAAAACGCTCCTCAACCATACGGTTTCGTTCATAGACGCTAGCCGAATACGTATCGTTCTCATCAAGATCTGCAGAAACGAACAGCACGTCAAGCTGGTCGGCGGCCGTAGTTTTGATAAACACTGTCTGCCCCTCAAAGCTGTATCCGCCTATTTGATCAAGATACGCCGTGGCTTCGGCAAGGCCTGTATATTCGTGAACCGTAACGTCCTTTTTCGTGTCCGACTCCGTTTCCTCACCATCGCTGATCATATCGTCATGATCCGTTCCATCCTCGTCGGCAAAAGTTCCCTCAAAGGGAAACAGCTCCTCAAGGATACTGTCTAAATGGATCTCCACTATAGAACACGACGTCAGCGCCAACGCCATAGACAGCGCCGTCACCAGCGTTATTATTCTTTTCCCGCAGCTCTTATTCACCGTCTTTGCTCCTTTCTTTCGCTCAGCATCAATTCAAGTCACAAGTTTGCGGCAACGTCTCAGTCGCCGTTATCAACACCGTTGATAAGGCCTTCGACACCGTCAGTGCTGTCGAGTTTCACCGTTACGATAAAGCCGCCTACGTTATTTCCCGAAATGGTGTATTCCGCTCCCTTCGGGATCGGGATCGCCGTTTGCCCGCCGTCGGAGACGGCAACGGTATAGATCATATAGATCTCTTCTTCATCGGTCATATAATAGTAGGGAGCCTCTGCCGTTGCGGTATTTATGAGATCTATATATTCCTCCATACAGAGGTTTTCGTCGTACATTATCTCCGCGTGAGGTGCGCCTACGTATCTGTAGTGCCAATATTCGTATGATATGCCCGTGAGGTGTACCTTATCTGCCTGATAGCGCTGAATGAACCCATAGCGCCAGCAGTTTGCCGGCATCCAGGCAGGATCGTAGTTATCACCGTAGGAAGCAATATCAAGGGTATAACCCGTGTGATGCTCGCTGTATCCGGGGATGGCGACGTACTTATACGCCTCCTCCTCACCAACGCTGTCGATCCTGCTTTGAAGAATTGAATTCTGATCGTCGTAGGTTCTGTGTCCGCTGTTGATAACGACCTTATTATCTTCGGTCGCTTCGTAGTACGCATCGAGGAAAGAATTCAAATGCGGCAGTATGGAATATGCACAAGAAATATTCACAGTTGCAAGTCCGTAGCTTTTGGATTTCTCCTCGTGCTGATAGAGGAACACTATCTCCTCATCGATGTCAAAATCATATATAACGGAATTGTTCACGAGAATGAGATATCCGCGGCTCACATCAGTGCTTGAAACGTACACCGTGTCAAACTTATCCTCCGCTGTCGTTTCTTCCGCTTCCGTCTCCCCGCCGCCCTCGGTATCAACGACGATCACGTTGCCCTCCTCGTCCGTTTCGGTAACGGGAGGCTCCGTATCCGTTTCAAATGGGTCTAATTCACGGTTGCACACGAAATAAACAGAAAGTACGATGACAGCCGCGATAAATATGGTCAACACTATCATTCCCGATGAAAAATCAGGACCAACCGTATCGTTATATCTGGTCACACGTCGTTTTCCCATAAAACTCTCCATTCCGCCGCCCGTTGCGGCACATATAATAATCGCTGTATCTTTGTGAATTTGAAAATGTGAGACGACACAGCGGTGCCTCTCACATTTTCTTTAATAATTATTGTGTTTTAGCCTTCAAGGCAAGCCTTACGGGAGAGATTGAGTCTGCCCTTTTCGTCTGTACCGAGGAACTTAACGGTCATCATATCGCCAACCTGGCAAACGTCCTCAACCTTTTCGGTGCGCTTGTTTTCCAGATCCTTGATGTGAACCATACCTTCCTTACCGGGAGCAAATTCAACGAATGCGCCGATGGGGATGATACGGGTAACCTTACCGGTGTAGACAGCGCCTGCTTCGGGCTCGAATACGATACCCTCGATGATCTTCTGAGCTTCGTAAGCAGCGTTACGGTTAACGGCAGAGATATAGATGGTACCGTCTTCTTCGATGTCGATCTTAGCGCCGGTGTCTGCAACGATCTTCTGGA
>CAYXHC010000015.1:0-31701 GCA_964464905.1 uncultured Lachnospiraceae bacterium | reverse complement strand
ATGATTCCGATGGCTTACTCTTTCCTGCCAGCTCCTCGTAGGAGAGGGAGGGCACCTCTATCTGGATGTCTATTCTGTCGAGCAGCGGACCGCTGATACGGGCAAGA
Source organism: uncultured Lachnospiraceae bacterium (assembly GCA_964464905.1). Lineage (GTDB taxonomy): Bacteria > Bacillota > Clostridia > Oscillospirales > CAG-272 > DTU064. Next base: position 31,594 of record CAYXHC010000015.1, on the reverse strand, counting down.
TACTTGTGTATCTCCGTTTTAGAGCAGGTGCAGGGATGGGTGGGGTGTCCGTAATAGCCGCAACGGCAGGGGTTCATGGCGCATATGAGCTGGAATGAGGACGGATAGGTAACTCTGCCGTTTGCACGGGTTATTGTAACTTCTCTGTCCTCAAGTGGCTGACGTAAAGCCTCGGTGACGGCTTTGTTGAATTCGGGAAGCTCGTCGAGGAAGAGGATGCCGTTATGGGACAGGGATATTTCGCCGGGCATTGGATTCTTGCCGCCGCCCACGAGGCTGGGCGCGGACATGGAATGATGAGGCGAACGGAAGGGGCGCACTGTCACAAGTCCCACGTCGTAGGGAAGTGTGCCCGATATGGAATGTATCTTTGTGGTCTCGAGGGATTCCTCAAAGGTCATGGGCGGAAGTATGGAGGGCAAGCGCTTTGCGAGCATAGACTTACCCGTGCCGGGAGGACCGATAAGGAGTATGTTGTGTCCACCTGCGGCTGCTATCTCAAGGGCGCGCTTCACGCGCTCCTGCCCCTTCACATCGGCGAAATCGAGGCCTGCCGATTCGTATCCAGACTCGGAGGGAGCCGTGTAGACGACGGGGGTAAGGGACCGTTCTCCGTTGAGATGCAGGATCAGGTCGCGAAGACAGCCGACGGCGTAGACTCTCATTCCCTCAACGACAGCGGCCTCTGGAGCGTTTTCGGACGAAACGAAAAATTCGCGGAGTCCCGCGTCTCTTGCGGCAACGCACATTGAAAGCACGCCGCGCACGGGGCGCAGCGCTCCGGAAAGGGAAAGCTCGCCCGCAAAGCACTTCTCTGAGAGGTTCACAGCGCGGTTTATCACACCTGTTGAGTGAAGGATGGCAACCGTCATGGCAAGATCGAAGGCGGAGCCTTCCTTCTTCTTGTCAGCAGGGGCAAGATTGAGAGTCAGCATCATTTCGGGGAAGCGGAAGCCGCTGTTTTCAACGGCGGCGCGTATGCGTTCCTTTGCCTCGCGGACGGCGGTGTCGGGCAGACCGACAAGATCGAATCCGGGCAAAACGTTGACGGCGTTGGACTCCGCCGTGACGATATATCCGTTTATGCCGTTGATGCCGGCGCAAAAGGCGCTTGAAAGCATAGCGCTACCTCCGATAAAATTCACAACTTATACGTAAACCATTTTAGCACACTATTTTGAATATTACAAGAATTGACAGAAAATCAGCCCCCGCGTATAGGTAAATATTTAGTGTAAGCGAGAAAAAAGACCGACGCTGCCGTGCAGTGTCGGTCTTTAGTGTTTGCATTATCAGCCGTTGACGGCGCTGATAAGTGCGGGCAGCTCGGTCTCGAACTTTGCTCCGTACCAGTGGTTTTCTTCTTTAGCCGTTGCTCTGATGCAGTCGAGAGTGAAATCTGCGGCGATCTTTGCGGAATCGTAGGGGGTCTTGCCTCTCACGAGAGCGCCAACGAAGGCGGAGGCGTAAATGTCGCCGGTTCCGTGACAGCTGTTGGGCAAAAGCTCGTGCTCATAGTAGGCGTAGGTGGAGTTTTCGTAAATGACGACGCCCGTTTTGCCCTTTTCATAGGAGATTCCCGTGAAGATAACGTTCTTGCATCCGAGTGCCGAAAGCTTTTTGAGAACGAGGTCCACGTATTCACGGTCGTATTCGGTTTTGTATTCCGTGTCTGTGAGCAGGCAGGCTTCCGTCATGTTAGGGATCACGTAGTCGGCTTTTGCGGCGAGGGACTTCATAGCAATAACGAACTCGGCGTCAAATCCGGGGTAAAGCTTGCCGTTATCTGCCATAGCAGGGTCAACGATGCTGAGAGCGCCGTCTTTGCCGCAGGCATCCATGATCTCGGAAACGTATCCGATCTGCTTTGTGCTTCCGAGATAACCGGTGTAAACTGCGTCAAATCTGATCCCTTCCTTCATCCAATGATCCTTGATATGGGGCATATCGTCGGTGAGATCCCGGAAAGTGTAGTCCGTGAAGCCGGCTGTGTGCGTGGAGAGGACTGCGGAGGGGAGAATGGCAGTTTCGATGCCGCAGGCGGAGATGATGGGGAGCGCCACGGTGAGGGAGCATTGACCGACGCAGGAGATATCCTGTATCGTAAGTATTCTGGGATATGACATGATTATATTCCTTTAATTTTCGGATTCATTTGTTTGCGGATATAATCATAGTCTTTTTCTGGCTGTGCGTAAATGTTCAGAAGCGAATAAATATATATGACCAGATCGCTATTTTTGTTTGCGCTTTGCTCTGCGTATACGGTTTACGTGGCGTTCGAAGTCGCCGCTTGTGAGAAGCTCCGCCAAAACAAGCTGCTCGAAGGTGGGTACCGTGCAGGAATAGAACCCCAGCTTCCTTTCAAATTCGGGGAGTATAGACTCCGGAAGCACCATATACCCTGCGCGTATGGAGGGCGCAACCGTTTTTGAAAACGTGTTCAGATAAATAACTCTGCTTTCACTGTGGCTTTCCGCAAGAGAAAAGACAGTGTCCTCGTTTTTTCTTGAAACGGTAAGCTCGGAATCGTAATTATCCTCGATAATAAATCCGTGTCGGCTTTTTGCCCAGTTTACGTATTCGCTGCGCTTGGAGGCGGAGGCGGTGACGCCGCTTGGAAAGCTGTTGTGCGGGGTGATGTGAAGCACGGACGCCCGTGTGTGTAAAAGCTCCGCCGATCTGATGCCATCGCTGCCGAGAGGGAGCATATCGCAGACGACACCATTTGCCTCGTATACGCGGCGGATCTTGTCGTAGGAGGGATCCTCAAGGGCAAAAACTCGCTCCCGTCCCAGAAGCTGAACGATAAGGCTGTAAAGATACTCGGCTCCCGAGCCAATGATGATCTGCTCGGGACGGGCGGTGATGCCGCAGCTTCGGGCAAGATATGAGGATACGGCGCCTCTCAGCTCCGCACAGCCGTGATTGGGCGACTTGATGAGAGTTTTTTCACCGTAGTCGAGAATAACGCGGCGCATAGTTTTCGAAAGTGACGGGAAAGGGATACTGCTCTTCACGGCGTGATGATTTGTGTGCTGCTCTTTTGGCGGCAGCGTTTCTACCTCGTCGGATATAAGATCGCCTTTTTTGTATATGACGAAGTAGCCGCTTCGCTGGCGAGGCTCAACGTAACCCTCGTCGGCGAGGATGGCGTATGTGTGCTCAACGGTGATAACGCTGACGCCCACCTCCTCGGAGAGAAGGCGCTTGGAGGGGAGCTTTTTGCCACACGGATAAACGCCTGTGATTATATCGCGGCGAAGCTGTTCGTAGAGCTGTATATATGCTGTCTTCTTGCTTTCTTTGTCGATGTGGTATTTCATTTTGGTGATACGATACCTTTCGCGCCCGTGAGAACTATATGACCAGATTGTACACCGTGGGAGCTGATTTGTAAATAGGCAGTTCGAAAAACACAAAAATAAGAAAATAATTATTTACAAAAGTAAATAAATGTTGACATATCGCAAAGCGTATGATACGCTGAAAGCGTAAAGGAGGTGTCACTGTGTATATAACCTACGAAAAACTGTGGAAGCTGCTTTTGGAAAAGCATCTCACAAAAACCGATCTCTTGTCTCTTTGCGGCTTCAGCTCGCGCACGCTTTCAAAGCTTTCAAAAAATGAAAACGTTAATTCCGATACGCTTCTTAAGATCTGCGAAGCTCTCGACTGCGATATTACCGACATTATGGAGGTGCGCCGCGGAGAAGTGAAGCGTTCGATATACGACGTCTTCTCCGCGGAAAAGAAGCTCGTTGCCGACGACGGTATATGCGCGATGTACGAATTTGAATACGGCGGCAAGCGAGTGCTTCTGAAGAAAACGAAAAAGCGCGCGAATAAATTTACCTTCGTGAGGTGCGGTCCTTCAAACGTTATATGGACACAGATAACGATGGTGGAAAAAGTGAGCGTGCCCGAGGATTCACATATCACCTTCGACAGCCTTCTTGACCCCGACGTTATCGGCATCATCGTCATTTCGGGCAAGCCCAATCACATCAAGGATCTTGACGATGGCGTGTGCGTGTCCGCTGTGGGTACGCCAAAGGGTGAGCGCTTCGTGTACGTTATGTCTGAGGCGAGATTCAAGCTTTTCGAGCCGAAAATAAACGAATAAAGCAAAATTGACCGTAGAGAGACCGAACTCTCTGCGGTCTTTCTTGTGTCCTGTTTGTTAAAAAAACAAAAAGTATTGAAAAAATCCGCCGAATGTTATATTATATATTATGTATACGTATCTAAACCGGAAAGAGGAGATCGGCATGTTCGGTTACGTTAAAGCATATACTCCTGAGCTTCGTATGCGGGAGCACGAGTTTTACCGCGCCGTGTACTGTGGGCTTTGTAGGTCTATGAAAAAGCTCACGGGCGCCGCATCAACCTTTACGCTCTCATACGATATGGTGTTTTTGTCGCTTTGCCGTATGGCGGTAACGGGCGATAGGTACGAGGTCACAGCCGAAAGGTGCTGTATGAATCCCTTCCGCAGAAAGAAACGACTCGTAATGGCGGACGGCGAGGAGCTTCGCTACGCCGCGTCTGTGTCGTCACTTCTCACCTACCATAAGCTTATGGACGACAAAAGCGACGAGAAGGGCTTGAAGCGGATGCGCGCAGGTCTTCTTTTGGGCGGCGCCGGGCGTCGGCTTGAAAAGGCTTTGGTGCCGGGAGAACTTGAAGCCTCCGTGGCGGAGAATCTCCGCCTGCTTTCCGACTTTGAAAAGAAACGTTTGCCGTCCGTTGACGGGGGAGCCGAGATATTCGGCAGACTTCTCGGCGAAGTTTTCGCCTACGGCATAGAGGGCGACGGCGCCCGCATACTCTCTGAGGTGGGCAGGGGCATCGGAAGATTCATTTACGTGATCGACGCCGCCGACGACGCTGACGACGACGCGAAGGCAGGACGGTATAATCCGCTTCTCACCCTTTGGGGCGAAAACGGAGACCGCACGTGGGAAGGGACACTTCCCGAAAGCGCGCGAAGCGCTGTTTTTGACGCTTTGCGTCTTCATCTGATGCTTGCGGCAGCCGCCGCGGAGCTGATAACGGTGCCTGAGGGCGGATATCCAGAAGCTCTTGAAATTTTGAAAAATATACTTTATCTCGGTATGCCGAAGGAAGCGGAGCGCGTTCTTGACGGCAACCGCAAAAAGGGGAAAACTTGAAAGATCCTTATAAAACCTTAGGCGTTGAGCGAACGGCAACAGACGCCGAGATCAAAAAAGCATACTACGCACTTGCGAAAAAATATCATCCCGACAATTACGCTGACAGTCCTCTTTCCGATCTGGTTTCGGAGAAGATGAAGGAGATCAACGAAGCCTACGATGCCATCACCAAGGAGCGGGAGGGCGGCTACGCCTACGCTTACGAAAGCGATGGAAATGATGGTAATAACGGCTACACCTCAACGGCAAAATACGCGGGCATACGTACTCTCATCAATGCACGGCGCTATCAGGAGGCGATGTCGTCGCTTCTTGCTGTGCCCAATGGCGAAAGAGGTGCCGAATGGCAATACCTTTACGGCTGTATAATGCTCGGCATGGGTAATTATACCGATGCGGTGCGTTATATTGAGACCGCCTGCTATATGGATCCCTCAAACGTGGAATACACCACCGCGAGGGACAGCATAAAAAGAAATGCCGCTTCATACGGAAGAGGGTATAATACTACCGCCTCCGCCGGAAGCTGTGATACCTGCGACGCTTGCTCGTCGCTCCTTTGCGCGGACTGCCTCTGCGAATGCTGCGGCGGCGACCTGATCCGCTGCTGCTGACGCAAATGAAAAATACGAAGCGTATTGCGATGTCGGGCGTAGCCGCGGCGCTGATGTGTGCGATAATGTATATAGCCACCGTTACGGAGATCCTTTCCGTTACGGGGGTCGTGTTTGCCGCATTCGTCGTTATATTCATCTATATCGAGTACGGAACGAAGACCGCACTGACGGTGTATGCGGCGGTGTCGGTGGTGTCGCTTCTTATATTGCCCGACAAATATTCAGCGCTGCTTTTTGCCGTTTTTGCAGGATATTATCCCGTTTTGAAGGCGAAGCTGGAAGGCTTGAGAAAACCGTTGGCGTGGCTTTTTAAGATCGTCATATTCAATATCGTGTTTGTTATGCTTTACGTTTTGGGGAAATACGTCCTCGCGCTTGAATTTGACGTGCCTGCCGTTGAGATAACGGTACTTGTCCTTGGAAACGCCGTGTTCGTGCTTGCGGATATGCTCGCAAGCAAGCTGATAATCTTATACCTCTTAAAATACAGACCGACCCTGAAAAAGCGCGGTCTCATATAGAAAAGGAAGACATATAAAGTTATGATACGTTCAATGACCGCCTTCGGGCGTGCCGTTCGTGAGATCGGCGGCAAAAAATACACCATTGAGATCAAAAGCGTAAACGGAAGATTTCTCGACTGTTCGGTAAAATATCCCCGTCAGTACGGATTCGTTGAGGAGAAGATAAAGTCCCACATCTCCGAGCGCGGTGTTTCGAGAGGTAAGATCGACTGTTACCTCGGCATCGAGGTTATCGAGCAGCAGGGAGTCACCATCAATCTTGACGGCGCTCTCGCAGAATCCTACATCAACGCGCTCCGCCGTCTTTCCGAGGAGTTCGGACTCCATAACGACGTGACCGTTTCGAGAGTTGCGGCATACCGTGATATATTCACAGTGACTCATCCCGACGAGGATCTTGACGCTGAATGGGAAGCAGTCCGTTCCGTTCTCGACGATGCGCTTGACGAATTCTTCGCTATGCGCGAGCGCGAAGGTGCGCGTCTCGCATCGGATGCTGAGCTAAAGCTCTGCGAGATCGAGAGTATCGCCGCTGAGATCAAGGTCATATCCGAAGCGAACATCGCGACCTATCCCGAGCGTCTCACCGAGCGCATCAAGGCGCTTTTAGAGGTTGGCGGCATTGAGATAAACGAGCAGAGAATACTCACCGAAGCGGCTATCTTTGCCGATAAGGCCTCCATCGACGAGGAGCTCGTTCGTCTTGCATCCCACATATCCGCATTCCGTGATATCATCAAGAATGAAGACGCCGTTGGCAGAAAGCTCGACTTCCTCGTTCAGGAGATAAACCGCGAAACCAATACCATCGGCTCCAAATCCCAGGATACGAAGATAGCGCATCTCGTTGTTGACGTGAAGAGCACTATCGAAAAGATCCGCGAGCAGATACAGAATCTTGAATAACGGGGTGGAAAAATGACACTCGTTAATATCGGATATAACAATATGGTTGCCTGCGAGCATATCGTTGCCGTTATCGGAAGCGACACCGCGCCGGCAAAGCGCCTTATCGGCGAAGCAAAGGAATCGGGACGCATAATCGACGCGACCTGCGGAAAAAAGACGATGTCCGTTATCGTCACGGACAGCGACCACGTTATTTTGTCGGCACTTCTGCCTGAAGCCATCGCTTCCCGCGTGGCGGGCGATGCCGTTAAGCCTGAGGCTTGAGCCTCAGCGCATAAATAAGAATCATAAGATTTGAAAGGAATAAATATCATGTCCATGATCTCCCCCTCCATCGACGACCTTACCAAAGGCAAGTTTAACCGCTACACTCTCGTTATCGCAACTGCAAAGTGCGCACGCCTCGTGACGAACGAATACTGCAAGCAGCGCGAATATGCGGAAATGCTTATTGCAAACAAGGAGACCGATAAGTCTCTCGTTTCCATGATCAAGCGCGAATTCCGCGATGAGAAGGCAGTAAAGAGCGCAGTTACCAGACTTGGTGACGGCGAATTCAAGATCGTTCCTCCTGACGAAGGCAACTATTGATCTGACTATTACTCTAAAAGGCACGGTGGGCACCGATGGCGAATGAATACGTCGGCGTTCGGATACTTGATGCGCCGATCCATGCAGACAGGGAATATACCTACTATATACCGCGTGAATTGGCGGAGGATATCCGCCCCGGGGTATTTGTCAGCGTGCCGTTCGGCGGAGGTAACCGCAAACGCACAGCCGTCGTTACGTCGGTGTTTGATAATACCGACGTGGTATCGTGTAAACCTATTTATGAACTTATAAATCCCGACGTCACCCTGACGGAGGAACTTTTGGGACTCGCAGGCTTTTTGTGCGAGCATACCCTTTGCACCTTCGGTGACGCCGTGCGTGCAAGCGTTCCCTCGGGCGCGATCTCCAAGGTGACGGAGTATTATTCCGTGAGCGATGGGGACGATCACTCCTCTCTCAACCCGAAGGCACAGTATGTGTATGGCTTCATCAAAGCTGCAGGGCGCGCATCCAAGGATAAGATCCGCAAGAATTTCGACGATTCCGAAAGTGTTTCCGAGATCCTCGGAGGACTCGTTAAAAGGGGACTCGTCACGCGCACCGTGGAGGTTGCGGGACCCACGAATATAAAAAAAACTGCTGCAGTGAAGCTTGCCGTATCTGCCGGTGAAGCGGTCACGCTTGCGAACGGCAAGGCTCTCAGGTCAAAAAGATGCCGCGACATCCTTCTCCATCTGGCAAACGCCGGCGGTGCTGCCGAGGAAAAGGAGCTGAAAGACACCTTCGGCGCGGTTTCGGCACAGATACGCACCCTTGCCGATGGCGGCTACGTTACGGTTGAATACCGCGACGCTTGGCGAAATCCTTTTTTAAGCCGTGAATGGGACGGAAAGACTGAGCTTTCGCTGACTCCCCATCAGACGGAGGCGTTTTCGAAGCTTCGCGAGCTTTACCGCTCGGGCGAAGCTAAGGCGGCGCTTTTGCATGGTGTCACCGGAAGCGGAAAGACCTCCGTTATCCGCGCCATGATAGACGAGGTGACGGCTGACGGCAGATCCGTTATCATTCTAGTGCCGGAAATATCCCTGACACCGCAAACAGTATCCATCTTTTGCTCAAATTACGGCGACAGAGTTGCCGTTATCCATTCGTCTTTATCCGAGGGCGAGCGCATAGACGCCTGGCGCAGAATAAGATCGGGCGAAGCCGATATCATCATCGGTACCCGAAGCGCCGCATTCGCACCCACGGAAAAGCTGGGTATGCTCGTCATCGACGAGGAGCAGGAGCATACCTATAAATCGGACACGCCGCCCAAGTACACGGCTCACGACGTTGCCCGATACCGTTGCGCCGCAAACGGCGCGCTTATGCTGCTTTCAAGCGCCACGCCGTCTCTCGGCTCTTATTATAAGACCGAGACGGGCGCATATACGCTCGTTTCACTGACGGAGCGCTATGGCAAAGCAACCCTTCCGGAGGTCATCGTCGCCGACAGACGGCGGGACCCGGAGGAATATAAGGCAGGCCCTGTAAGCGCGGTGCTTGCCGATGAGATCCGAAAGAATCTCACCCGAGGCGAGCAGAGCATACTCTTTTTGAACCGACGGGGTTATAATAATTTTCTCTCCTGCAAAACCTGCGGTGAGGCTGTGCTTTGCCCTCATTGCAGCGTTGCGCTGACGTATCACGCGCGCAGGCGAGTGAACGAAACGGAAAACAAAGCCGACTACCGCACCGAGCATATAGACGCAGGGCACCTGCAGTGCCACTACTGCGGCTACACGGCAAATGCGCCCGCTGTCTGCCCCGAATGCGGAAGCGACAATCTTTTCTACATGGGATGGGGTACTCAAAGGGTGGAGCAGGAGCTTTCCCGACTTTTCCCCGATGCGAGAGTGCTTCGTATGGATGCGGACACGACGAAAACTAAATCCGCCTACGATGATATTCTCGGCGCATTCAAGCGGCACGAGGCAGATATACTTCTCGGCACGCAAATGGTGACTAAGGGGCACGACTTTCCTCTCGTCACGCTCGTGGGCGTGCTTTTGGCGGAGTCGTCTCTTTTTCTCGACGATTACCGCGCAGGCGAGAGGACCTTTTCCCTTCTCACGCAGGTGGTGGGCAGAGCAGGTCGCGCCGATAAGCCGGGGCGCGCAGTTATACAGACGTATACTCCCGACAACGAAAGCCTTGCCTACGCATCAAGGCAGGATTACGTTTCGTTTTATAAAAATGAGATCGCCCTGCGCCGAAGCTATGCTTTCCCACCCTTCTGCGATATAGCACAGTTTACTATGGCGAGCGAGGACGAAGCAGAGCTTTCAGCGGCGATATTGCGACTTTCTGATTTTATCAAAGGTGCTTCGGCGTCTGAATATCCCGACGTGAGATTTCAGATGTTCGGTCCCTTTGAGGCACCCGTATACAGAGTGGGCGATAAATACAGAATGCGTATTATATGCAAATGCAGACTGACGAAGCGCACGAGGGCAATGTTTTCCCACGTGCTTCACGGCGTTGGCTCAAAACTCGGACGGAGAGTTTCTTTGTCCGTGGACTTCAACCCCAATTCAATATAATGGAGAAGAATCAGTATGGCACTTTTGAAGATCAGAAAAAAAGGCGATCCCGTTCTTCGCGGACGTTGCCGTCCCGTGGATAAGATCACCCCCAGAATAATAACGCTTCTTGACGATATGAAGGATACCCTCGACGATGCTCAAGGGTGCGGCCTTGCGGCACCTCAGGTGGGCATTATGCGCCGCGTCGTCATCATTGAAACGGAAGAAACCGGCCTCATCGAGCTTATCAACCCCGAAATAATCTATCGTGAGGGCGAGCAGCGAGAGGCTGAAGGTTGCCTTTCCATCCCCGGTCAGTGGGGCATCACCCGCCGCCCTGCAAAGGTAAGGGTGAGAGCCCTTGACAGACACGGCGTTATGCGCGAATACGAGGGCGAAGAACTGCTTGCGCGCGCTTTCTGCCACGAGCTTGACCATCTTGACGGCAAGCTTTACGTTGACCCCGACGTTCTCGTTGAAATGATCGAGGACGAGGACTGACGCTTTACAACTTTTGAAGATCCAGGAGATACCCCGTGAGAATACTTTTTATGGGAACGCCCGACTTCGCGGCAACGGCACTTGAAGCCGTTTTCGCCACGGGCGAAGAGATAGTGGGCGTCGTAACACAGCCCGACAAGCCTCGAGGACGAGGCTATACGCTGACACCGCCTCCCGTTAAGGTTAAGGCGGAGGAGATGGGACTTTCCGTTTATCAGCCGGAAAGAGTCAAAGGTGAGGAATTCGCGGAGCTGCTCTCGTCTCTTGACCCTGAGCTTATATTCGTTGTTGCTTACGGAAAGATATTGCCGAAAAACGTACTTGACTATCCGAAATACGGTTGCGTGAACGCGCACGCCTCCATTTTGCCCAAGTATCGCGGAGCCGCACCCATTCAGCGTGCCATTATGGCAGGTGAAAAGAAAACGGGCGTCACCGCTATGTTTATGGACGAAGGCCTCGACACGGGCGACATGATTCTCGTGAACCCCGTTGCCATCGAAGAGAACGATAATTTTGAAACGGTTCACGATAAGCTTGCCATAGCAGGCGCCGAGGCACTTACCGAGGTGGTGGCAAGGATCAAAAACGGCACGATCACCCGCACCCCTCAGCCGGAGGGCGAGACCTACGCCGCAAAGATCGAAAACGAAGACTGTAAACTTGATTTTTCTCTTTCCGCAAGAGAACTTCATAACATTATAAGAGGACTTTCCCCCATCCCCCTGTCATTTACACACACACCTGACGGTAAGCTTCTGAAGATAGTTTCCGCGGCTGTGGCGAGCGAGAACGGGATCGCCGGCGCACCCGGTGAGGTTGTTTCCCTCGATGGCGGCAAGATCCGCGTTGCCTGCGGAGAGGGCGAGCTTTACATTCTCGGCTGTCAGCCTGAGGGAAAGCGCCGTATGAGTGCCGCCGACCTTATCAATGGAAGAAGGATCGCCGTCGGCGACGTTTTGACTAATGAAAGATAACGTGCGCCGCCTTGCCGTCAGCGCGCTTTCAAGATGGGAGCGCGACGGTAAATATATAAATCTTGAGCTTGATGCGGCTCTCGACCGTTCGGGTCTTGATGGACCCGACAGAGGACTCGCCGCCGCTATTATATACGGCGTTTGCGAACGTAAGCTCACACTTGATTCCGAGATCGAAAGACTGACAGGGAGAAAGCTTTCTGCCATAGACGGAGAAACGGCTGCCGCCTTGAGAGTCGGTCTTTATCAGCTTCTTTATATGGATAAGATCCCCCCTCACGCGGCGGTGAACGAAACCGTGTCTGCGGCACCTGCAAGGTCCCGCGGACTGGTGAATGCGGCTTTGCGCCGCACCCTTCGCGAAGGCTGCCGTATCTCGCTTCCCGAAAGAAGCGAAAACGAGGGAGAGTATCTGTCGAAGCTCCATTCAATTCCCGTGTGGATCGTGGAGTCATGGCTCCGTGATTACGGAGACGAGGGCGGGGCTATAATAGCATCTGCAAATTCACAGCCTCCCGTTACGCTGAGAGTAAACACGCTCCGCGTAACTCAGGAAGAGCTTCTCGACGCTTTTTTGAAAAGCGGTGTTGAGGCACGTACGTGCGGTATCGCTCCCGATATGATCGAGCTTTCGTCGGGCGCGAAGATCACGGAGCTTTACGGCTATCGGGAGGGACTTTGGTTCGTGCAGGACCCTGCATCAAGACTTTGCGCTCTCGCTATGGACGTGCGGCCCGGCGATAAGGTGATCGACGTTTGCTCCGCCCCAGGCGGCAAGAGCTTTTCCATGGCAATAGATATGAAAAACCAAGGCTTGATAGATTCCCACGACCTTCACGAAAATAAAGTGAAGCTCATAAGATCGGGCGCTGCAAGACTTGGCGCGGATATCATCAACGCCACCCCACGAGACGGCTCTCTGATCAATGAGGAAAAGCGCGGCTTTTACGACCACGTCCTTTGCGACGTGCCCTGCTCGGGCCTCGGTGTTATCGCCAAAAAGCCTGACATAAGATATAAATCCGAAGATGACGTTATAAGGCTTCCCCACGTGCAGTATCGGATACTGTCGGCGTCGGCGTCTCTCGTCCGCCGCGGAGGCGTGCTCGTGTATTCCACCTGCACTCTTCGACGGGAGGAAAACGACCTTATACGTGAAAGATTCCTTCGGGAATTCGATGAATTTGAACCGTATCTGCCTGAAAGCTTCCCCGTGAAGGCGGAAAACGGCGCCGTTACGCTGATGCCCCATAAGCACGGCACAGACGGCTTTTACATTGCGGGGTTCAGGAGAAAATGAACGAAAAGACAGACATATTGCGAATGACGGAGGAGGAGCTTAAGGAGTTTATCACCGGCGAGCCCTACTCCCTGCCTAAATACAGATCAAAGCAGATATATTCAAGGCTTCATCGGGGCGACGACTTTTCCGAAATGACCAGCCTGCCGATCTCCCTTCGCGAAAGACTGGCAGAGGACTGTATCATCAAGATACCCCACGTGAAGGAAAAGTACGTGTCTTCCCTTGACGGCACCGTAAAGTATCTATACGAGCTTTACGACGGCAATCACGTTGAAGCGGTCTATATGAAATACGAGCACGGCAACACCCTTTGCATATCGTCTCAGGTTGGCTGCCGTATGGGCTGCCGTTTCTGCGCATCCACAAAGTCGGGACGCGTGAGAAACCTTTCCGCGTCCGAAATGCTCGGTGAGATAATCGCCGCCGAAAAGGATACGGCCACCCGTATTTCAAACGTGGTGATGATGGGTATTGGCGAGCCCCTCGATAATTTCCACGAGACCGTGCGCTTTCTGAAGCTGGTCTCCTCCGAAAACGGACTCAATATTGGACTTCGCCATATATCTCTTTCCACCTGCGGTGTCGTACCGAAGATATATGAGCTTAGTAAGCTCTCCCTGCCCATAACGCTTTCAATATCCCTTCATGCGGCAAACGATATCGACCGTTCATCCATAATGCCCGTGAACGACGCTTATAATCTCGATAAGCTTCTCACAGCCTGCGCCGATTATTTTGAGGCGACGGGGAGAAGAATATCGTTCGAATATACCCTTATAAGAGGTAAAAACGATTCCCTCGCAAATGCGGAGGAATTGGCATCGGTGCTTCGTCGCTATATGAAGCGCGGAGGCAAGCATCAGCCCGTACACGTTAACCTCATTCCCTTAAACGACGTTGACGGAACGGGTATGACCCGTCCCGACAAAAAAGCTATAGTGCAATTCGTAAATAAGCTTTCGGACCTTGGTGTAAACGCCACCGTGCGCCGCCGTCTCGGTCCCGATATAAACGCAGCTTGCGGTCAGCTCAGGATCAGATCCGAGCAGACGGCGAAAGCGGAAGAACATACACACTAACTAAAGGAGATGTCCTATATGTTATTTTTCGGTAAAACGGATAAAGGACGCACACGCCAGTCTAATCAGGATGCTTTTTCGGCTCTTGAATTCGCTCCCGATACCGCGGCGTTTATCGTTTGCGACGGTATGGGTGGCGCACGGGGCGGCGAGGAAGCCAGCCGTCTCGCCTTGGAAGCGGCAACAAAGAGCATTTCGGAGGATATCGACGTGCTTTTGAAGGATGACTCGATAGATAAAGACAAATACATGCCGAAAATACTCACCTACGCCGTAGGCAACGCTAATCTTTCCGTTTACGATAAGGCGTCCGAGGACAAAAGTCTTTCCGGTATGGGCACCACCTTCGTCGGTGCCGTCGTTTGCGGCAGCGTAATGTACGTTGTAAACGTTGGCGACTCGCGCCTTTATCTCATCACGGAGGAAGAAGCAAAGCAGGTTACACGTGATCACTCCTACGTTCAGTATCTGGTCGATCTCGGGATGATGACCAGCGAGCAGGCAGAGACCTCGTCGAGAAAGAACATAATAACAAAGGCAGTGGGGACGGACGAGACCGTTGAACCCGACACCTTTACCGTTCCTCTCGAGGGCGTTTCCTACATACTTTTGTGTTCTGACGGACTTTCAAATATGGTCGATAAGGCGGAGCTTTATTCGATCATTATCGGTGATGGCACTGTGGAAGAAAAAACGGACACCCTTATCCGACGCGCAAACGAGAATGGCGGCAGCGACAACATTACCGCTATCCTTGTAAAACCCGTTTGAATCAATTGATCGGAGTATAAAATGGAATCGTACGAAAGACTCGTGGGCCAAGTCCTCGAGGGAAGATATAAAATAGAAAAACACGTAGGCATTGGCGGCATGGCTGTCGTTTATCGGGCGTATGACCAGATAGCGGAGCGATACGTTGCCATAAAGATGCTGAAGGAAGACGTTGCCGCTGACGAAACGGCGGTGAAACGCTTCATAAACGAATCGAAAGCGGTAGCAATGCTTTCCCACCCGAACATCGTCAGCATATACGACGTTTCCGTGTCGGGTGAAATGAAATATATCGTAATGGAGTATATCGAGGGTATCACCCTTAAAAGCTATATGCTGAAAAAGGGCGCGCTGCCTCTTGAGGAGATCGTGCGCTATTGCCGTCAGATACTTGCGGCTCTCGCTCATGCTCACGGTAAGGGCATTGTTCACCGTGATATCAAGCCACAGAATATAATGCTTCTGAAAAACGGCGTTATCAAGGTTACCGACTTCGGTATCGCCAAGCTCCCCAACGCCGAGACCGTTACTATGACGGATAAGGCGATCGGTACTGTTTATTACATCAGTCCCGAGCAGGCAAGCGGACTTGCCATCGACACCCGAAGTGACCTGTATTCAATGGGCGTTTTGATGTATGAAATGGCGGTAGGAAAGCTCCCCTTCATTGCGGATACCCCCGTTTCGGTTGCCCTTATGCAGGTGAGCGCTCAACCCACGCCTCCAACGGAGATCAACCCCGACATACCAACGGGACTTGAGCAGATCATTCTGACGGCAATGGAAAAACGTCCCGAATCACGCTTTCAGACAGCGGATCAGATGCTTTCCCGTCTCGATATACTGAGAAGAAATCCCGGCGTCATATTCAAACCCTTCGTTGACACCGTTGAACGAGTCACTAAGAATACAAAAAAGAAGATCGTAAACAACTATTCCGGAAATTTTATGGGAAGTTCGCTTCTTCCCATTATCCTCGCCGTTGCTTTTGCGTTTTTGCTGACGTGCATAGTTTGTGCCTACTATCTCCTTGCAAACGTGTTTTTTAATACCGAAAACGATACGTCCTACGTTCTGACGGTGGAGAATTTTATCGGTGAAACGTATTACGACGGGATGGAGGACGATCTGAAATCGAAGGATTATTCGGTGACGTTTGAATTCGTTTATGACAAGGACAACGCGGAGGGAGAGATCATCGATCAGGATCCGAAGAGCGGCGAAAAACGTCTCGTAGATCCGGGAAAGACCTCCTGTGCCATCACCCTCACCGTCAGCCGCGGCATTGAAACGTTTGATATGCCCGACTGCACTATGAAGGACTACAGAACCGTTGAGGACGAGCTTCTTAAAAAATACGGTGTATCGACCCGTATCGTTGAAGAGTATAATGTTGCATTCACAACCGGTCTCGTGTTCAAAACGGAACCCGAATCCGGCGTGACCATAAAGACCGGCGATACCGTTACTCTTTACGTCAGCCGAGGCGGAAACGTAAGCACGGTGCTGGTGCCGCAGTTCGTTTCCATGACTGAGCTAAAGGCGAGAATAGAGCTTGAAAAGCTGGGGCTCAAGGTCGGAACTGTTGCGTACGAATATTCAACGGAGCCGAGAGGCGTTATCTTAAAGCAGAGCCGAGTTGCCTTCACAACGGTGATAGAGGGGACGGTCATCGATTTCATCGTCAGCCTTGGTCCCGACCCGACGCTTACTGAATGACAATGGTCAAAGGTGATAATTTGCAGATAAAAGGTGTGATTACAAAGGGGGTGGGCGGTCTTTATACCGTCCGCCCCGACATTGATTCTCCCCGCGTCCTGATGTGTCGTGCAAGGGGAGTGTTCCGTCACGAATCCGTTTCTCCCACCGTGGGTGACACGGTTACAGTCATCCTCGGCGAGACCGATGCTGACCTTGACGAAAAGAAAACGGAAAAAGATAAATATAAAAATAAGAGCCGAAGCACGAAGGGAAACGTGGAGATAGACGGCGTCATAGATTCCATAGACGAAAGAAAGAATATTCTTATCCGTCCGCCTATGGCGAATCTTGACGTTATTTTCGCCATTATCCCCACGCGTCAGCCAATGCCGGATCTGTTTTTGGTGGATAAGCTCATCTCCATCGCTGAGCATGCAGATATCGAGCCTGCCGTTATTATCACGAAGTGCGAGCTTGACCCTGAGTCTGTGGCAAGGGCGAAGGATATCTACCACCGCGCAGGATACAGAGTGTTTGCGGTCAGTGCCGTGACGGGAGAGGGCGTAGACGAGCTTCACGGATATATTGCCTCTCTCGGAAAAGGTGCCATCACAGCCTTTGCAGGTGCGTCCGGAGCAGGAAAATCAACGCTTCTCAACAGGCTTTATCCCGGCCTTTCACTTAAAACGGGAGAGCTTTCCCGTAAGATAGAGCGCGGCAAGCAAACCACAAGACACGTCGAGCTTTTTGAGGCTCACGGTATATACATAGCGGATACCCCCGGCTTCTCACTTTTGGATTTTGAGCGCTTCGACTTCTTTTCCTGCGAAGCTTTGCCGTTTACCTTCAGGGAGTTTGAGCCGTACCACGGCAAATGCAAATACACGAAATGTGCCCATCTCAGGGAGGACGGCTGCGCCGTTATCGCTGCCGTTGAGGCAGGGATCATTCCCGAGGAGCGCCATCGGAGTTATAAGGAGCTTTATGCGGTGTTGAAAAATAAGCACCCCTGGGATAAGTGACAGCGGTGTAACGAAAGGAGAAGCGGCGACATAATATGTAAAAGAAAGATAATTTCCCGTAAAGGAAGGTGTGTTTCTTTTGAAGATCGTTGTTCTCCGTCCGCCTCGTGCATTCATACCGCTGCTCTGCCGTATGTTTGGACTGAAAAAAGAAAAAAGATAAAGTGAGAAAGCCACCCGGATGGGTGGCTTTCTCACTTAAAGATATTTTTTCATGCGCTCGATGCTTTGATTTTCAAAATTGATCATCTCAGCCGAAAGGGTGTACGCCTCGTCTGTGACGGGAATACGCTTCTGCCCGTGAGTGGCTTCGTTTTGAGCACGTGTCAAAGAAATGATGTCCGCTCCGCTGCCTCTTATCATAAGCTCCGCTATGTTGGAGGGGGAGGTGTCAAACATCGTTTCGGCGGCGATCCCCGTTTTTGCGGCGAGGACCTTCAATTTCTTTTCTTCTTCTGCCTTTGCATTGCAACGCGTCAGTCCGCGTTCTGCACGCTCGGCAAAACTGCCGTATCCGTTCATCTGTGCCGTCATATCCTGTCGCTGTGCGTCGTTTTTCACCTTCGGCATCAGCGCGAGTATCGATTCGATACCCATCTTGCTTGATCGGTAGATCTCGGAGTAAAGTTCCTTACACGGTATTTGATTGTTCAAGATCATTTTTCTCTTTCGCTTTTTTACGGTTTTCCCCGCAATATTATTGTGTGCAGGGTGGAGAAAGATATGCTTTTATCATTGTGGATAGAGAGGTGAAAAATAACATAAAAAAATACAAAATAAATGTTGACAAACTGAAATAGGTGTGATATAATAACACTCGCCGCGGAAAAAGCGACATTCGCTGGTGTGGCTCAATGGCAGAGCAGCTGATTTGTAATCAGCAGGTTGATGGTTCGACTCCGTTCACCAGCTTAGTGAGCTACTTCGGCTCACAACTATATATGGGGGAATTCCCGAGCGGCCAAAGGGGGCAGACTGTAAATCTGTTGTGCTTTCACTTCGGTGGTCCGAATCCACCTTCCCCCAAATGCAAAAAGGCAGGACAAAGGTCCTGCCTTTTTGCATTTGGGGATAGGCTGCTTGAGAAACGCCCTTGAATGTAATTGAACTAACGCATGCCGAAAGCGAAATGCATTTTTGTGCGAATGCTCACTATGTGGGCACTTCGCCGTGGTCACGAATCCACCTGCCTGAAGTCCTGCTTTTTTATTTTTCTGAGCGATAAGATCTTTAATAATAATGTTTTCCGCAGAGGAGAGTTCCGTATCTTCCCCGATAAATAAGGGGCGGATACGTGATCCGCCCCTGCGGTTGTGTTTTTATATTTTCCAGCCGCTTTTCACGCGCTCAGCGATCTCGTCTGTGCGCAGACGCTCACGGGAATATGCCCGACGCAGAAGCTCCGACGGAACATAGTCGTCGTATTTGTCGAAAACGGGGGTCTCGTTATCGCCAACGAGCTCGTCGGTGTCGATGCCGAGGGAGAATTCTCTGTCGATAGCTGCCATAAGCTCCTTAGACGATCCTTTTTCCATACGGAAGGTCATATAGTAGCAGCCTTCAAATTCAAGACCGGATATACCGAAGCGCTTGGAATTTTTCGAAATGTATCGGCGCAGAGTGCGGAAGGAGCGCGTGCCTATCCACGGGAAAATGCAGTACGTGAGTCCGCCCAAGGACACTATCGGGGAGGTGAGCATTCCCGTGTTTCGGGCAACGCGACGTGCAGTGTCAAGCCTTGCGGCGGCGCGGGGCTTGAGATAAGGATACTCTTTGTCTTCAAGCAAGACGCGGTACATTCTCTCAAGTATACGGGTGTGTATCTCTCCGAATTCACCGGGCCAGGATATCTCCATTTTGCCGCCCACAGCGCGGACGTATATGAGCTTTCTTGGAAGATCGAGCTCCTCCACCTCCCACACACGGCCCGCAAGGGCGAATCTGTCGCCAACGGGAGGCGCTTCGGTAATGGTACCGATCTCGTCAGACTCACATCTGACAGTGTAGTCCTCGGAATCCTTGAAAACGGCGTAGAATTTGAAGCCTGCCGTCATTCGCTCGCCTCTGATGCCAACGATGAGACCGCCCTCCTCGGTAAGCTCCAAAAAGTCGTTCTTTATCATTGAGATAAGGAGAGTTCTGTAGTCCTCGCGCAGAACGGAGGTGAAAGGCGGCAGAGAAAGTACCGTATCCGCGAGACGTGCGGGCGTCATCTCGCCGCCCGATGCAAGGATAGAGAGCGTCTGCTGGAAAAGAAGTGAAAAGGGCATCTTTTTCGTGGCGGGCGGCTCGATGAAGCGTTCTTCTATATAGAGTTGTATGATCGCGATGGCGCGCAGAAGTTCCCATGGCATCAGCTCCGGCAGGGGAGTGTTGGGCAGGGGCGTTTCCTCGCGGAACACCATCATCATTTCCGGAGGTGCGTCACGTCTGCCTGAGCGTCCGAGACGCTGAAGAAAGCTTGAGACAGAAACGGGGGAACCGTTTTGCACGATGCGCTCAAGCTTGCCGATGTCGATGCCAAGCTCCATCGTGGTGGTGGCGCAGGCAACCATCCGCTGCTCATCGCTCTTTAAGAGAAGCTCCGCTTCCTCGCGGATGGAGGCGGAAAGATTGCCGTGATGTATGAGGAAAATGTCGTCTTCACATCTGTTTTTTGCTATCTGACGGAGAGTGGCGCAAACGTATTCGGTCTCCTCGCGTGAATTTGAGAAAACGAGGGCGCGCTTGTCCTTCACGCAGTCATAAACGTATTCGTAACCCGGGTCGATGGTGCGTGTAAGCTCCTCGGGCTCAGGGGTAAGATCCCCTGCGGAGGGACCTTGACGGACCTCATGCGTGCCCATGTGTACGGTCTCTTCGTTTGCAAGATAGAAATGTTCGAGTCCGAGCCGCCAGCGAATAGGCTGCGGTGACACCGTAGGAACATCACACTCGCGTGTGTCGTTGCCGTTGAGCCAGGCGGCGGCGAGGGAGGTGTCGCCCACCGTTGCGGAAAGACCGATGCGGCGAGGGGAGTGACCGATCTTTTTCGCGATCCTTTCGATCTGACAGATCACCTGATTTCCTCTGTCCGTGGAGGTGAGCGTGTGTATCTCGTCGATGATAACGTAGCGCAGATCCCCGAAAAGACGGGGGATATCGTTTGAGCGGTTCATCAGCATTGATTCAAGTGATTCGGGCGTGATCTGCAGTATTCCCTCAGGCTTTTTCAAAAGTTTCGATTTATGAGACTGTGCAACGTCACCGTGCCAATGATAAACGGGGATACCCGTCATCGAAAGAAGCTCGTCGATACGGGTGAACTGGTCGTTTATAAGACTTTTCAGCGGCGCGATGTAGAGCGCGCCTACGCTGCGCGGCGGGTCGTCGTAAAACTGAGACAAAATGGGGAAGAAAGCAGCTTCCGTTTTGCCCGAAGCGGTGGCAGAGGTTATTAAAAGGTTATTGTCGGTGGAGAATATGGTGTCAGCGGCAGCTATCTGTACTTCGTGGAGCTTATCCCATCCTCGTGAATAAATATATTCTTGAATAAAGGGTGAGAAAAGCTCAAATACTTCTGCCGCGTCGCGGAGTCGTCCGTATTCCATAATGTGACCGTTCCTTTCTTCGTTTTGTTCTTATAAAACGATGTCCTCGGGTGAGAAGGCGGATGATGCGGTGTCGCGGGCAGCTTTGTCCGTCACGTCCTCGGCGGAAACGTCCTCAGATCCGATAGCAGGGGTAAGAATATTTGCCGTGGCAACGATAGCGGAAAACTGCGCTTCGGGGTTCTGAAGCAAAATGTTCAGGACGGAAATGTAATCGCGTATGATCTCGCGCGGAGTGATCATTAGGTCAGCGCCGGCAGCGGACGTGGCAGCGGTGAGAAAATTTTTAGTGTCCTCCTCTGTTACGCGGGGAGTCCATTCGTAATACTCGGCGTGAAGGGATGTGACGCGAAGGATAAGGGCATAAAGTTCATTATCGGAAAGACGGCGCAGACGGATAACGGGTCCTATCATGTTTTTGTATTCGCCCGTGTCGTATTTGCCATCAGAGAGGCGGGAGCGAAGCGCTTCATAGGAGAAAAGTCCTCGGCGGCGGTCTTCAAGGAACTGAGGCGTTCCGCCGAAAACGAGCATAAGGTTGTCGGCGCGGCCTTCAAGGGTGTCGTTGAACATTAAAAGCAACTTTTCGTAGTTGTTTTCACGGCTGATGCGATTTGGTATCTTATAAAGATTCACGCACTCGTCGATGAAGATGACGAGACCTTTGTAGCCTACGGACGTTACGAGCCGTGCCATAAGCTTTATAGAATCGTACCAGTTGTCGTCACCGATAACGGAACTGATGCCGGGAAGCTTCGCTCTTGCTTCGGTCTTGTTTGCAAATTCGCCTCGCAGATAGCGGAGACATGAGCTTTTCTTTTCGTCATCGCCTTCCTCGCAGGCATCGAAATACTTCGTGAGCACAAGGGAGAAATCAAAGCCGCCGACGCCCGATTCAAGCTCGCGGACTGCGGCGAAGATCCGTGCACGCACGGAATTGTTGAATTCTTCCGTGCCAACGGCGACCCCGCACTCGGCAACGGAGGATTTAACGTCGGAGATCCATCTTGAAAGGATAGCGGGCAAGGCACCGCCCTCGGGGGCGGCTTTCGTTGCAAGATTGCGTAGAAGCTCGCGGTATGTGGCGATTCCTGCGCCGTTGGTGCCGCAGAGCTTGCGCTCCGTGGAAAGGTCGCAGTCTGCCGTTACGAAGCCGCGGTCGATGGCGTAGCCTCGCATAAGCTGGATGAGGAAGCTTTTTCCCGAGCCGTAGCGGCCGATGAGAAAGCGCATTGAGGATTCGCCCTCTCCCGTTCTGTCAAGGTCGGCAAGCAGGGATGAAAGCTCGTCTCCGCGTCCGATCGCTATATATGGAGCGCCCGTTCGCGGAACGACGCCTGCGGAAAGTGAATTCATCAGGCGTGAGAGTATTCGGCGAGGTACGCTTTTTGTGCGGTCTGTCATTTTGTTCCGTCCTTTCTTTATCGGGCAAAGCCGCCAAGAGACGATATAAGCTCGTCTATCTCAGTTTCGTAGTCTTCTATCACAGTGTAGCCACCTTTTTCGTCTGGTTCAAGGAAAATGTCGCCCACGGTGTCAACGGCGTAGTTGTTTATCATCTCCGCAAGCTCGTCGGCATAGCGTGATGCTTTACGGCATATCGAATCGGCGGTAAGTGAGTCGCCGATTCTGACTGCGGCAAGATATCGTATGGCAATAAGGGGGAGTGCTTCGTTTTCTGCTTCGGGAACGGGCGCAACGACGTCGCTTACCGCCGCTGATGCTGCAGGCTCATTCGTTGCTTCCTTGGATTCAGGCGCATTGACTGAGTTGTTTGCCGTCTCGTCGGCATCTATTGTGAGTCTGTCCGTTATGCTCCAGGAAACGGCTTCGATCTTTTTTGCCTCATCAAAGTCAACGCCAACGTCAGGCGCACCGTACATTGCGTTGTAGTAGCGCTCCTCCTCCGCTTCCTCGTCGGAACGACGGTTCTGACGTCGGTCCTCGGGGAATACCGAGGCGAAATAATCGTCGATAGCGGCTCGTACCTTGTTATCGAGGTCTTCAACGCGGAGCCGCGACTTGACCGAAAAATGAGCGCGGAGCTTGTTTTCGGAGTATTTGACGATGTTGGTTATGAGTGACCTCAGCTCAGTTGAGCGCGTGTAGGAAAAATATTCAACGTCAATGCGGCGCTTTATGTTATGGGAGCAGAGTGATCCTAAGAATGCGTCGCGTGATGCGCGGACAGGTGTCATATCCGTCACGTTGAAACGGTTGTCGGCGGTGTGCTTTATCACGTAGCCAAGCGCTTCGGGAATGTGCTTTTCATAGAGCGCGTGTACGTCGGGTGTCTCCGCCGAGGCGTACTTGCTCTTTTGCCAGGAATAGTTTGACGAGAGGGCAATGAGAGTCTTAGGATCAAGCACGTCACCCGTCATATAAAACTCGCGGAAGGAAGTGTGCTCCGTAATAACGTGCATTATGGGAGATAGCTTTTCCCTCGGAGGCGGCAGACGGT
Source organism: uncultured Lachnospiraceae bacterium (assembly GCA_964464905.1). Lineage (GTDB taxonomy): Bacteria > Bacillota > Clostridia > Oscillospirales > CAG-272 > DTU064. The sequence continues at coordinate 7,840 of CAYXHC010000015.1, read as the reverse complement.
GTATGAGACAGTAATCGGTCAGCCATTCGGATAGATACTTGTCGAGCGCTTTGTGAGGGTCTCGGTAGCGAAGCCAAAGCTCGGAGAGCATATCGAGGCCGGCCTTTGTATCTATCGTATCGTTAAGATTTATGATCTCGTAAATATATAAAAGAATATAGGAAAAATCGGTTGGCTCAAACACCCCCGACTGCGTCAGCGAACGCCAATAGAAATAATAGTCGAGCTGTGCCTGCGACATCTGACGGTATTGGGGCGTATACGAGAAAAAGTCCACCTTCGGAGAAGGCTTGCCCTTCGCGTTTCGGCAACGCTGTGCGTCTGAACGGAACTGCTCATAAAAGGTGTAGCTTGTGGGCCAGCGCATTATCTTAACGCGGCGAATGAGGGAATTCTCAGGCTCGTATTCGAGTATCGCCTCGGCGGTGGGGCGCGGCGTTCTTGCCGCCACATCTTCCCGACGAGGGATGTTGCGCGAGCCGTAAGTGCCCGAAGGGAAGCCGGCAGGGCGGTTCAGAGCGGCACGGTGGCGGGGTTCTTCTTTGTCGATGCTTACATTAATGTGAACGGTGGCGTTGCCTGCTGAGAATGTTGCTTTTTCGCGCACACTGCTGTCCTGTCTGATCTCGCGGAATCGGCCTCTCAGCTCTTCGATGGAAAGATGATCATCGTCTCTCGGCTCGGTTACGTCAACATTTATGTCAACATTTATGTCAATGGGTTCGGTGTCGGGAACCCGTTGCTGCATCACGGCAGGACGCTTTCGGGGCAAAAGAGACGAAAGATCCCAAAAATCATCGGGCAAGCGTTTTTTATCCGACATAGCGCACCTCCTTTTTCGCAACGCAAGTTTGCGATGCAAGTTTGCTACGCAAACATTAGTTCTGTATCATAAAATTATATCATTATATATTAAGCGTGTCAATACGGTATTCGTTCGGTGGAGTATCATTTTAAGTATGGCGGCATAGCCGTCGTCTCCGTTGCTGCCATTGATCGAAGCGACGGAGCGAGGATCGTGCTTTTCGCTATTTTGGACTATGATGATTTTTAATAAACCACCTTTCGCAGATCCGAAACTTGTGATAAAATAATAAAAACACGATTTTGGAGATATGTATGAGCTTATACGTTGCCCGCCACGGAAAAACATCGTGGAACGACGTTTTCCGCGTTTGCGGAAGAACGGACGTGCCGCTTACGGAAGAAGGCTACCGCCAGGCAAAGAGTCTTGCCGATGAGGCGAAATCTGTGGGTATTGATATGATCATCTGCTCACCGCTGCTTCGCGCGAGGGAAACGGCAAGGGTTGTTTCCGAAGCCTGTGGCGTGAGCGTTACGGTTGACGAAAGGCTCATAGAGCAGGATTACGGGATCTACGAGGGCGTCAGCGGACACGATCCGGATTTTCTCGCAAACAAGCGCCATTTTGCATACAGATATCCGGGCGGCGAATCTATGATGCAGGTGGGATACAGAGTGTACAGCCTTATCGAAGAGGTGAAGTCATCCTATCGAGATAAAAACGTGCTTTTCGTTTGTCACGGAGGTGTGTGCCGTGTGATAAAGACGTACTTTTACGATATGACTAACGACGAATACTATAATTATCTTGAGGATAACGCAAAACTCAGAAGATACGACTTTTGAGAGGAGCCGAATTGACCGCGCTTTTTGCGCGGTCTTTTTTACATCGCATCATTATATCAAGTCTATACGAAATTGTGTATTGTTATAAATGGAAGCGGCAAAACATCGGGGATGTTGCTTGAAACACGGGAAGCTTTGTTATATAATTACAATGGAATCGTATAGCTATAAAAAACGAAAGGAGGCGGGCGCATGAACGTGAAATACGATGAAAATACGAACACTGTTCATATAACGGTGCGTTCGCTTACGGATCTCGTTTGCCGAAGCGGAGATATCGGAGGCGGCGGCAGAGTTACCGCCGAGGACGGAAAGCTCACCCATAAGCGCCTTGCCGACAGAAGTACGGATTGCCTTGTTGAGGAATCCCTCAAGCACGAGTTTACGGTAAACGGCGTCAGGTACGTTCTTTCCGGACGCGCTGACGGAATATACGTTGCCGATTCCGGAGGCACCGACATAATAGAAGAGATAAAAACGGTGTCGGGGTTCTTTTACGGAGGCTCCGACAGAATACCTGCGGCGCATATAGCTCAAGGTGTGCTTTACGCATTTATGTGGTGCAAACGGGAAGGTCGCCGCGCTGCTGTCGTAAGGATAACCTACGCCCCCAAGGGCGAGGGGCGGCAGCGAAGCTTTGAGTGCAGATTCACTCTCGGCGAGCTTGAAGCGCAGACAATGGAGTTGATGCGGAAATATTCCCGATGGGCGGAGCTTTTCATAGAGCGTCGTCAACTCCTCGGAAATGAGATAGGAAAGCTGAAGTTTCCATATCCGGACGTGAGAGAGGGGCAGCGTGACTTTATGGCTGCTGTGGTGAAGGCGGCAAGGCTGGGGCGCAGGGTTCTCATAGAAGCGCCTACGGGTATCGGCAAAACTATGGCGTCTGTTTACCCGTCTTTGAAGAGTCTTGGTGCAGGATATGTTGACAGAATATTTTATCTGACCCAGAAATCCTCCACGGCAGAGGCGGCGGAAGCGGCAACGTCGATGCTTTTGAAAAAACTTCCATCCTGCCGTGCCGTCACCGTTCTTGCAAGAGACAGAATATGTCCTTTTGGCGGTCAGCTTTACCCCGGTGCCTCCTGCACCCCTGACTTTTGTCCCCGCGCCGCGGGGCATTACGGCAGAGCAGGTGAAGCACTTTACGAGCTTATTGCCAACACGGGCAAGGAAAGACACGTCACCTCTGACGATATAGCAACTGTAGCGGAGAGGTATAACGTGTGCCCCTACGAACTTTCCCTTGATGCGGCAGAGCTTGCGGACGTGATCGTGTGCGATTGCAACTATGTTTTCGATCCGAAGGTCTATTTCCGTCGCTTCTTTGACGCGGACGGGGAAAACGAGCATAAGTCCGAAAAATACCTCTATCTTTGCGACGAAGCGCATAATCTGGTTGACAGAGCGTCTGAAATGTATTCTGCTTCTATCAGGCTATCCACCGTCCGAAAACTTATGTCATTCTTCGGAGACACGGATGCAGAAATATCTGCCGCTCTCGCCGCTGTGACGGATGAGATGATGAAGATGCGGGAGCTTGCTTCCGAAACTATAACGGAGGACAGAGAGGGCAAAGAGATAGGCTATGCCATTGAAAGCGAGCCCTTCACCGCCCTTGTTAAAGCTGCAGACGGAGCCGCTGAGCTTTGCGGGAAATTTTTAAGAGCAATACGCAGGGAAAGGGAAGCGTCCGAATCCCTGAAGCGTGAGCTTCGTAAACTTGCATCGGGATACGGGGAGCTTTCAGACTTCGTTTCATCGGCTGAACACTTCGATAAAAGACACGTTGCATTTGCTGAGATATTCGAGGGGGATATAAAATGCAGTCACATATGCCTCGACCCGTCGGCACATCTTGAACGGTCTTTGTCTAGAGCGAGGTCTGCAGTATTCTTCTCCGCGACACTTGAGCCTCCGGATTATTTTTGCAGTATGCTTGGCCTTGGCAAGGATGCCGAGACCCTTGAGTTGCCGTCTCCGTATAACAGCAGCAATCTCGCCGTTCTTATTGCAGACAAGATATCCACTCGTCTTGCAGACAGAGAGTCCACCGCTGTTACTATCGCTTCGATGATTTACACCGTAGCAAAAGCGAAAACGGGAAACTATATTTGTTATTTGCCATCCTATAAATATCAAAAGCTCGTATACGATGCTTTCCGTGCAACGTACGGTGATGCCGAGGCGGAGCTTATCGTACAGAGCAATATCATAAAGGAGCACGAAAGGGAGGAGTTCCTTTCGCGTTTTACCCCGAACCACGAGCGTTCGAGGATCGGCTTCTGCGTTCTCGGCGGAATCTTCTCCGAGGGAGTTGACCTGCCCGGAGACAGACTTTCGGGCGTCATTATCGTGGGCGTGGGACTTTCCGGTATATCTGCAGAGTCCAATCTGCGCCGCGACTACTTCGACCGCATCTGCGAGCGCGGTCACGAGTTTGCGTATATGTTTCCGGGGATGAACAAGGTGCTCCAGGCTGCCGGCAGAGTCATCCGCGGCGAAAATGACCGCGGCGTCGTTTTGCTTATAGACGACAGGTTCGGCGGAGGCGATTACAGAGCCTTATTCCCGTCCCATTGGGACAAGATGCGTGTTATTGGTGATGAAAGGTCGCTTCGCCGCGTCTTGTCGGATTTTTGGGCGCAAGAAAAATAAGATTATTGCAATTACATCTTGCAAAAATTAACTGAATATACTATAATATAAAAACTGTATCCGCAAATTATGAAAAAAAGAAGGCTTATGACTTGCAAATGCGGTTACGGAAAGGAATTACCATGGAAAGAAAAGATGTTACCTCGATCAAATCGATATGGACAGCGCCCGAGGCGTATGCCGACAAGTCGCTTCACATTGTCGGCTGGGCAAGAAAAATGCGAGCCTCCAACGCATTCGGCTTTATTGAACTCAACGATGGAAGCTATTTTACGAATCTTCAGGTCGTATTCGAAGCTGCCAAGCTCAATAATTACGATGAGATCGCACATCAGAACATAGGATGCTCTCTGCACGTTATCGGTAAGCTTGTGCTCACTCCCGATGCAAAGCAGCCTTTCGAGATCCATGCCGAGGCTATCACCGTTGAAGGCTCCTCGGTTCCCGAATATCCTTTACAGAATAAGCGTCATACAATGGAATATCTGCGTACCATCGCGCATCTGCGCCCCCGTACCGCAACCTATTCCGCCGTTTTCCGTGTTCGCAGCGTCGCCGCTATGGCTATTCACCGTTTCTTCCAGGATCGCGGTTTCGTATACGTTCACACTCCTATCGTGACCTGCTCCGACTGTGAAGGCGCAGGCGAAATGTTCCGCCTCACCACGCTTGATCTTGACAATCTGCCGAGAGACGACGAAGGCAAGATCGATTTTTCCGAGGACTTCTTCGGAAAGAGTGCAAACCTCACTGTTTCCGGTCAGCTTAACGTTGAGACCTTCGCAATGGCGTTCTCCAATGTCTATACCTTCGGACCCACCTTCCGCGCCGAAAATTCAAACACTACCCGTCACGCAGCGGAGTTCTGGATGATCGAACCCGAGATTGCATTTGCCGATCTTGAAGACGATATGGCGCTTGCGGAGGATATGATCAAGTACATCGTTAAGTACGTTCTTGATAACTGCCCCGCAGAAATGGAATTCTTCAATAAGTTTATCGACAAGACACTTCTCGACAGACTCAACGCCCTTGTAAACAGCGAGTTCGGCAGAGTCACTTACACCGAAGCCGTTGAGCTTCTCAAAAAGTCCGGCGCAGATTTCAAGTATCCTGTTTACTGGGGGATGGATATGCAGACTGAGCACGAACGCTACCTCACCGAAAAGATCTTCGAGCGTCCCGTATTCGTCACCGATTATCCCAAGGAGATCAAAGCGTTCTATATGCGCCTGAACGACGACGGAAAGACCGTTGCCGCTTGCGATATGCTTGTTCCCGGTGTCGGCGAAATGATAGGCGGTTCCCAGCGTGAAGAGCGTGAGGATTATCTCCGCGCTGCTATCGAGCGCTGTGGTCTCAATGAAGAAGATTATTGGTGGTATATGGAGCTTCGCCGCTTCGGCGGTACAAAGCACGCAGGCTACGGCCTCGGCTTCGACAGACTCCTTATGTATATCACGGGGATGTCCAACATCCGCGACGTACAGCCCTTCCCGCGCACCGCGGGCAATGCGGAGTTTTAATTCCAGAGCGGCGTGATGCCGCATTATCCTATAGAAAGTAAGGTACAAAGTTTTGATATCATTAGACGAAGCTGCGGCTATAAGACGCCGTTACGATGAATTGAAAAGCAGAAATTATTCTCTCGATCTGACGAGAGGTAAGCCCGGAAAAGCACAGCTCGACCTTTCAATGGGAATGCTCGGCGTTATCACGAATAGCGACGACTGCCGTTCCGAGGGCGGTCTTGACTGCCGCAACTACGGCGTTCTCGACGGACTTCCGGAAACGAAACGTCTTTTCTCCGAGCTTCTCGATATCCCTGCGGAAAACATCCTCGTTGCGGGAAACTCCAGCCTTAACCTGATGTATGATACCATCATTCGCGCAATGCATTTCGGTGTTTACGGCTCTCCCCGTCCCTGGGGGCGTGAAACCAGGGTCAAATTCCTTTGTCCTGCCCCTGGCTACGACCGCCACTTTGCCGTTTGTGAGTCTCTCGGTATCGAAATGATCAATATCAAGATCAACGACGATGGCCCTGATATGGACGAGATCGAACGTCTCGTTGAGGCGGATGCCGCTATCAAGGGTATCTGGTGCGTTCCTAAGTATTCAAACCCCACCGGCGTGACCTATAGCGACGAGGTCGTAAGACGTATGGCAGCTCTCAAGCCTAAGGCTCCCGACTTCCGTATCTTCTGGGACAATGCATATTCCGTTCACGATCTTTATCCCGACGATCAGGATGAGCTTCTCAATATCTTCACCGAAGCGAAGAAGCTTGGTCCCGCAAGCGAAAATATGATAATGTATTTCGCTTCCACCTCCAAGATCACCTTCCCCGGCTCCGGCGTTGCTATTATGGCGGCAAGCACCGCGAACCTCAATCAGATCAAGGGCCTTATGTCCTATCAGACTATTGGCTACGATAAGATCAACCAGATGCGTCACGTTAAGTATTTCGGTCATGCCGATGCTGTCCGCGAGCATATGCGCCACCATGCCGATATCCTTCGTCCCAAGTTTGATATCGTGTGCGATACCCTTGAGCGCGAGCTTGGCGGCAGAGGCATCGCAGAGTGGAAACGCCCCCGCGGCGGATACTTTATGAGCTTGAACGTTGCGCCCGGATGCGCGCGCCGCGTTTATCAGCTTTGTCTTGAGGCAGGCGTGAAGCTAACCGAAGCGGGCGCAACCTACCCATACGGACGCGATCCCCTCGATACGAATCTCCGTATCGCTCCCTCCTTCCCCGAAGACGACGAGCTTGCTAATGCGATGGAGATCCTTTGCGTTGCCGTTAAGCTTGCAGCATGCGAAAAGGGACTTTGATAAGGGGATTTTTGATGAATAAAAACGAGCGCAAGGATGAAAGTCCTTGCGCTTTTTCACTGTCGAAATGCACAATTTACTTCTGCGAATATTTGTATATGTGCACAATTTACACAAGACAATATATGTGATAAAATATAATTGTGGAATTAAATGGAGTCGAAGAACGCCAAGTGTGACTGTAAAATGCGACGAAATTTGTGAACATTTAAGCTGCCGCGAAAAACTTTTCGAAAAACCGATAATTTTGAGCGATTTTTAGTGATATATATAATAGAGAGACATCTCAAAGTGCTTTTTGCGAGGTGACGCTATGAAAACAAAACTAAATAAAGTGTCCTATTACCTGCTCCTCCGCAAACGATAGAGTATGGGGCTTTGCCACATACTCTTCCGGACCGTGAAAAATATAAATAAAAAAAGGAGATCGACCAATGAAACGAAATCGAACACTTTCCATGGTGCTTACCTTCGTAATGATCCTCTCCACAGCGGTCATACCTACATACGCGGAGAGCAACGTACAGTACACGGAGGCAGACCTACACGAAATGATAACCTACGCCGACGCCGTCGCCGCAGGTCACGTCAACCGCCTCAACGACGAGGAGGATATGAACACCCTCATTTTCGCCAACGAAGATAATACGAAAACCATGTATTACTACGGCGAAAATATCAAGTACACGGACGA
>CAYXHC010000014.1:460-33910 GCA_964464905.1 uncultured Lachnospiraceae bacterium | reverse complement strand
CGTATAAACCGTATCTGCAGATCAATTATGATGCGACCGGCGAGGGAATATATAAAATTTCAAATACACAAGGAACTACCACGAAGTACATTGGATTTGAAAATGATTATGCAGATACAAACAGTGCTGTAATTGGTACAGCGTTGGGGAGTAATGATTTCGCTAAAGAATATCGAATATCATATGTTTCATCGGAGGACGCATATACGATTCGACCTTTGGCAAGCAAAAATGGGTATAGATTGTATTTGAGGCGAAGCGGAAGCAATCTTGTGCTATCGTCGAGTGCGGATTATTTCCAGTTAGTGCATAATTCAGATGGGTCATATGCCATTGTAGATTATAGTGATGATGAATTTGTAACATTAAGCGGAGGTAACATCGCTATGGAATCAAATGGTACATTGGCTAGTCAAAAATGGAATCTCATTTGGAGCGATAGAAATGAAGCGTATGCATATTATCGAGGATTGAATTTTTCATTACCTCTAGCAAATTCTAAAGTTAATTCAAGATATGGGGTGCGTGATAGGTATGAGAACGGCAATTATTCAAATCATTTTGCAGTTGATTTGATAAGAAGAGACGGTGCAACAACAAATGTGCCAGTGGTTAGTGTATCAAGTGGAACTATAGTAAGGAATAATAGCGATCCAGATGGATATGGTTACTATGTTGTAGTTGACACCGGGTTAGAAGCTCCAGATGATTCGGGACGACATTTGTATGTGTTATATGCACATTTAGCATCGAAGCCAACATATGCCACTAATACGAGCATAGATCAAGGTGATACTATAGGTATTATGGGGAATACAGGTGATTCAGATGGACCGCATTTGCATATTGCATTTTATTTGTGCGATCCTAACAAATTTACATCATCAGGATCAAGTATGACATATGAAAACACAATTGATCCAAGGGTGTTTTATGCACAAAATGCGTTTGATTAACGAAAGGAGCCGATCATGAAAAAATTACTCACACTCACCGTCGTCGCATTGATGCTCTCCCTCACCCTCGCCTTGCCTGTATCGGCGGCGGATAGCTACATGGGTTCACAGCCTGCCGCCGATTTTGCCAAGATCATACACGATTATGATGTGATAACAAATGATCCTCGTGACGTTATTGTGGCTCTTTTCGGCATAGAAAAAAGTGAAATAAAGACGGCAGAGGAGCCATTTGACGCTGAAAATGTTATGTATGGAGAATGGATTCAGATTTGGTCAGAAAAAGAAACTGCGGAAGACGTGGCAAAATACTATAATGATCAAAATGAACTTTTGACGGTATATTATTTTGATTTCAACAATGATAATGCTGATGTTCATTCTGCGGATATCAGACTGTATGTGCAGCAGTGGATAAATAATTATCCCAATGCCGATCACCCGGATGAAAATCACGATTATTATACTTGTGCCATGACCTTTCACGCAAACAAATTGGCTCTCACAGAAATGGATGAAGCAATGAGGCAATATGTTTTGTCCATAGACACTCCCAAAAAGGTATTTGATATAAGCGGGCAGGAGGTGCCGAACGAGTATTATAATATTGAGGCATATCAATCATCTGCATTGAAAGTCAATGGGCCTTATGAAACCGAGTATTTTAATCCTGTATCAAAGACTTGGCGAATAGGTAATGTGGCAGATTCGTTCGCAAATGATTGCACTTATTTTGTTTCGCCGTATAAAGTGAAAATATTAAGAGCATTCAATGAAATATATTCGGAGAATGGAACGGATCCCACATACGGATATAAATTAAACGGTGATTCATCACGATATGAATTGACTGTCAATTATTCAGCTGCCGAAGGAGTCGAAGAAGGCGATTATCTCGATTATACGGTTGATAATATCGAAATCGAGATCAATATTTCATCCTTAGATTTAGATGAAGCCCCCAAAACCGGCTTCGCCACCGTCGCCTACGCCGCTGTTGCCGTCGTCTCCGCCGCAGCAGTCGTTGCAGTAGGGAAGAAGAGAAGATAACACCATCGATCCGCTGAAATTCTATGACGATGATAATATCACGTTTAATTAGGGAGAATTATTATGAAGAAATCAATATCTATCATCCTTATTGCTGTATTACTAAGTGTGTTCTCTATATGTGTCAGTGCAAAGACAATACTCGTTGGCGATTATGGGAATTATTATAATGAGTGTTATTCGTTGTACAGCGACCAAATTAAAAATGTATTTTCTCGAACCGGATCTTACATAAGCAAGAAACTAGGAGTTCCTACGCTTTACCAAACAATATACGAGGACCCAAATATTACTTATAGATTAGATTTGGCGTCTACGGGAACGGAGTGGAATGCAAAACCAAATAAGAATGCAGGACAAACCCCCGATGTATATTTGTCTATTCATTTATTTGGTGTTACACGGGAACTGTTTCTTGAGGCATGTGAGGTCGGAGGGGTTGATTGGCTCACAGAAGAAGATATAGAACTATTGTTTTCAGACAATGTTGCAGAGGTAAGAAAAAGATTCAAATCCACCACATCGTTTTTTTACGAGGGGGACGGATACTTATATAATATATATGATTTGCCTTTTTGCAGCAAAGAAACGCTTATGGATATGGATAAAAACGGAGAACTCACCGAATATCTCGAATATTTGTTGAGTAAGGAGTTTCTATATGACCCAAATAAAAATGTAGGCGGATTTGATATAATTTGGGGTGACGGAAACCTGATGCCGTTTTTTGAAACTCACGGTGAGTTTATTATTGATACTTTGGAATGGTTGAATCCCGGCAAAGATTATGAATTGCCGTATGGTCTCGAATTCGCTCCCCAAACCGGTTTCGCCACCGTCGCATACGTCGCTGTCGCAGTCGTCTCCGCCGCAGCAGCCGTTGCAGTAGGGAAGAAGAGGAGATAAGAATATTAAGGAATATCAACAACTCAGAAAGGAGCACGCCATGAAAAAATTACTCACACTCACCGTCGTCGCATTGATGCTCGCACTCACTTTCGTCTTGCCCGTGTCAGCGGCGGAAGGAGACTTCGATATTACCAAGTATCCGTCTTCAGCCACCCCCGATAAGAACGGAGCAACCGTCGAAGCGTATAGATTTGTGTACGATGCTGACAAAGATAATAATTATTGGCTGTCGGGAAAATATGTTCATACAGTACCGAAGCTTACCTATGAAACTGAAACGGCACAAAAAATCAATCAAAAAATACTAGATGATTTTATTGGTAAACAAGACTATGTGATTTGGCTTATGATAGAACAGATCCCCTGCGAAGATGGCCCAAATTATTATTGTGATACACAATATGCGTCACTGATAGATGAGAAGGGGATCGTTGTTATAGTTATGTCTATGACCAGCGGAGTAGCGGCTACTTGTGCATATAGCACGACTTATAAAGTGTATTACTATTCGCCCGAGACCGATAGCGAGCTTTCGGTAGATGAATACTTAGCGCTCAACGAAACGAGTCGGGAAGAAATATCTGCACGTTTCAGCGACGAAAATGACTATCTGAAACATACCGATCCCGACACGGACGAGCCTGCAATCGTTCCTGCTGAGGATATACACTTTGCAATCTATCACGCAGACGGGACGGAAACGGTTTGTGCCAAGGTTCCGGGCTGGGATGGTGACTACATTAAATTTTTCGGCAATACGATCAGCTACGCCCCTCAAACCGGCTTCGCCACCGTAGCCTACGCCGCTGTCGCCGTCGTCTCCGCCGCAGCAGTCGTTGCCGTAGGGAAGAAGAGAAGATAAAAGCAGAACTAACAAAAAACACGAACGTGCCTTTTCGGCGCGTTCGTGTTTTTGTCTTTGCAGGCGTTTCAGAAAAAAGCTTTTTCATAAAAGTTTTAGGGGAGCGCGAGGGGTGCTTTTTCAAAAGCACCCCTCGTTATTCACGCTTGGATCAAAAATCCATCATTCTGTAGTATGCCTCTTTCGGTTCGCCGTCGTCGGTGAAAAGAAGCGCGGAGTCGCGGCGGTTCTTAACGGGGAAGCCGTTCAGCCAAGAGGTGCCGTCGGTGACGCCCCAAAGAGTTACGCTTTCTATCACATCGTGATATTCGCGGAATATTTTGAAGATATCGCCGTAGTATTTTGCGTGTGCTTCGATCTTTTCGGGTGTTTCCCAAACCGTTCCCGGAGGCTCGTCCCAAATGTGCATTGAAACGTCCAGCTCCGTTACGTGGATCTTGCAGTCCGTTGCCGCGTAAAGCTCTATCGTCTCCTTTATGGTGTCGAGAGATGGGTTGTTGGTGCGCCAATGAGACTGCATACCGATAACGTCAACGAGCCTTTCATCACGGTTGATGCTTTTGATAACATTCAGGATATGACTGCGCTTAACGGGTACGGATTCGTTATAATCGTTATAAACAAGCTCGCAGTCATTGGGTAAAAGCTTCTTTGCAAGGACGAAAACATCGCGGAGATAGTCCTCACCGAGGATGGGCAGGTAGGGGGTGCGCTGACGGAGCAGACCGCCCTCTTTGCCGTCGTTGACGGCTTCGTTCACAACGTCCCAGGCGTACACAAGACCGGCATAGCGGCTGCTGACGGTGCTTATATGTTCCGTCAGTGTATTTTTGAGACTTTCAGCCGTCGCGCCCTCGAAAAACCAAGGCGGCGTCTGTCCGTGCCACACGAAGGTATGACCGCGCATGGGAATAGAGTTCTTTCTTGCGAAATCAGCCACCGCGTCTGCATGCGCGAAATTGTAGGTATTACGCTCCGGATGGATAACGGCAGGCTTCATTTCGTTTTCGCAGGTGAGAGTATTGAAATGCTTTTTGATAAGCTCGCCGTAGCGGGAAACGGATGCGGGATTCACAGCCGCGCCAACTCGGAAGAGCCCCTCGTATTTATCGGCAATGGAAGCGATCTCACTCATCATTTTGACTCCTTTATTTATTTTCTGATCTTAGTATAGAATAAAGTCTCGATGATTTCCTGTCACCTTATGGCGCGAATCGGACAATATTGTGTTTTATTCTTGAATTGTGAAGTGATTGTTGTGTCAATTATTAACAATATGAAAATTCAGTTTATCCCCGATCGGAAAAACTTGACATTGACCGGGCTCTGTCGTATGATTGCATCAAACCAATAACACAGTGAAAAGGGGATAACCTTGTTACAATTAAAAAATATTACGAAAGATTACGGCGTGGCCGATTCCACCGTCCGCGCTCTTAACGGAGTCAGCATTGAATTCCGAAAGAGTGAATTCGTTGCGATCCTCGGGCATTCCGGATGCGGAAAAACGACGATGCTGAATATCATCGGCGGACTCGACAGGTATACGTCCGGAGACCTTATCATAAACGGTAAGCACACCTACGATTTTGATGATTCTGATTGGGACACCTACCGTAATCACTCGGTTGGATTTGTGTTTCAGACCTATAATCTTATTCCACATCAGACCGTGCTTTCGAACGTGGAGCTTGCGCTCACACTTTCGGGCGTTTCGAAAACGGAACGCCGACGCCGTGCGGCTGAGGCTCTCGAAAAAGTCGGTCTTGCCGATCAGCTCAACAAAAAGCCCAATCAGATGTCGGGAGGTCAGATGCAGCGCGTTGCCATTGCCCGCGCTCTTGTGAACGATCCCGATATTCTGCTTGCAGACGAACCCACAGGTGCGCTTGACTCCGAGACCAGTGTTCAGATAATGGAGATCCTTAAGGAGATCGCAAAGGATAGGCTCATCGTTATGGTCACACATAATCCGGAGCTTGCGGAAACCTACGCCACACGTATCGTGCGTCTTAAGGACGGTGAGATCACAAGCGACTCAAACCCCTATACCTCCGGTGAGACGGCTGAAACCACCCCGGCTGTAAAGCGCAAAAAGAAGGAAAAATACGACAAGCACACCTCCATGAGCTTTTGGACGGCACTTTCGCTTTCCAAGAATAACTTAATGACGAAAAAGACCCGGACGCTTCTCACGTCATTTGCAGGCTCTATCGGAATAATCGGCATTGCTTTGATACTTGCGCTTTCAAACGGTATACAGACCTATATAAATCAGGTTCAGGAGGATACCCTTTCTTCCTATCCCATAACCCTTGAAGCTGAGTCTGTCAACATAAGCAATCTCTTCCAGGCTGCCGAAAACAACGTCGGCGATGACGGCAGTCCTATCAAGTCCGACGAGGAACTGGGAGATTACGTATATACGAATACGGCTATGTACGACCTGATGAATTCCCTGAACTCCATCGAGACTACGAAGAATAATCTTTCCGCCTTCCGCGGCTATATCACCACGGAGACGGACGGTAAAACGCCTCTTTCCGATTATGCAAGCTCAGTTATGTACAGCTACAGCGTACCGATGAACATCTACGTTAAGGATAAAAACGGTGATATCATCAAGGCAGACGCCCTTTCTATGATGCAGAATATGATGTCGAGCCTCACGGACGGCAGCTCCGACTCTGCTCTTGGCGGCATGCTCAACACGCAAACGATGTCTATGTACTCGGGGCTGACGGTATGGCAGGAGATGCTGCCCCCCTACGGCAAGGATGCCAAGGAAGGCACGCTGGTCTCCGAGCTTCTTACCACTCAGTATGACGTTATATACGGTGAATGGCCTGACGAATATAACGAGGTCGTTCTCATAGTCAGCATGAATAATGAGTTGAACGATCTTGTGCTTTACTCACTCGGTCTTTTAACTGCCGATGAAATGTCGGAAACCTTCCTTGCACTTGATAAAGGCGAAATGATCGAGAAGAAAAACGGCCCCTGGACCTTTGAGGAGATCTGCGGACGCACGATGAAGCTTGTGCTTTCCGCCGACAACTTCAAAAAGGACAGCGCCACCGGAACATACGTTGACCTGACCGAAACGGATCTCGGAGTGTCTACGATCTATTCTTCCGGCATAGAGATCAAGATATCCGGTATCGTCAGAGCGAATCCCGATGCGCTCTCTACGGCTATGACTACGGGTATCGGCTACACCACCGCCCTCACCGAATATCTCATTGACGAAACTGCAAAACGCGATATCGTGAAGGAACAGCTTGCAGATCCTGATGTTGACGTTATCACCGGTCTTCCTTTCCCCGACGAGAATGCTCCTGAGCCTACCGAGGACGAGATCAAGGCAACCGTTGATGAATATCTTGCCGGCGCAGCTCTCGGCGAAAAGGCAAATATATACACGGCGCTTATGTCCGTTCCCACCGATGAATACATCGCAATGATGCTCGATAACGCAATGGCAGGTATGGATCGTGCCACTATCGGGGAAATGGTCAAGACTCAATATCCTGAATATGAGTCTATGCTTGCCGACATTCCCGATGAAACTCTCTTCGGCTACGTAAGAGAGGTGATGAAGGAACAGCTGACTGCCGAATATGCCGCTCAGATCGAGGCGTCTCTCGGTATGATGACGTCGGAACAGCTTGCAGGTATGCTCGATGCTCTTGAGCTTACTGCCGATGACTATATGCTGATTCTTGAGAAGTACGTTCCCACGGGTATGTCGGAATCTACTTACGAGGAGAATGTCGCGCTTCTGGGTATCGTCGATAAATCGTCTCCTTCTTCGATCTACATCTACGCTTCCACCTTCGCCGATAAGGATGAGATCGCAAATGTGATCGCTTCCTATAACGAAAGCGTAACTGAGGAAGATCAGATCACCTATACCGACTACGTCGCACTGTTAATGTCCTCGATAACGACTATACTGAATGCTATCACGTACGTTCTTATCGCTTTCGTTGCCATCTCCCTCGTCGTATCCTCCATTATGATCGGTATTATCACCTATATCTCCGTTCTTGAGCGAACGAAGGAGATCGGTATACTTCGTTCCATCGGTGCGTCCAAGCGAGATATAAGCCGTGTGTTCAATGCGGAAACTCTCATCGTGGGCTTTGCTTCCGGCGCTATTGGCATAGGCTGCACGCTGCTTCTGTGCATCCCCATCAACTGGATAGTCCAGTCGCTGACGGATATTAACAATCTTCGTGCCATACTCCCGTGGCAGGGCGGAGTTGCACTCGTGATCATTTCTATGGTGCTCACGCTGACAGCAGGCCTTATCCCTGCAAAGCTTGCGGCAAAGAAGGATCCCGTTATTGCCCTCAGAACAGAATAAAAACAAAAAACATCCCTGCGGGGATGTTTTTTTGTTTTAACGATCATTTGAAAATGTAGCTGTAATAGTCATTTTCGAGGATGCGGTAGGAATACTTTCGCTTCGTTGCGACGATGGAGTACATCTGCTTCACGTATGCGTCGATAGCGTCCTCGTCAACGGTGACGCCTTCGGCAGGGGTGAACACCTTGGTCTCATTATTGTATTCACCGTATTTATTGATGAAGTTCCACTCAGGATATCCGCTGTCGCAGTTGAGTATAACGAGAGGATCCGTCGTGGAGTTTACGTCGGTGCCCATAAGAAGGCGTGAGTCGTAATCAATGCCAAAAAGGTTGAGGGTGGTGGGAATAAGGTCGATGGAGGAGCAGGGTTTGGTGATCCGGACGGGTTCTTCCATAGATGCGGACCAAATAACGGCACCATTGCGGAAAAGGTCGAAATTACCGTGAATGTTATCAACGGGCAGACCGTAAAGCTCAGCCAGATCTTCATCTGCAAGCGCATAGGGGTAATGGTCCGCGCTCATAATGAAAACGGTGTTTTCAAGCTGTCCTGCCTCTTCGAGACGCTTTACCATATAAGCGAGCATATCCTCTACCTCAAGCTGGCAGGCGATGTAAGCCTTAACGTTATCGCTGCAGTCAAGATGGGAAACTCTGTCGCGGTTGCGCTTTGCCATTGCATTGCCGACGAAGGTGTAGTTTGCGTGACCGCTGACAGTCATATAGTATGCGTGGAAAGGCGCCTCGTCGATGTAGAGATCAATGGTGGCTTCTGCCATCTCAAGGTCGGAGCGAGGCCAGTATTCGTCTATGTCGAGCGTCGTTCCGTCGGAGAGCTTATTGCCAATGGCGAGATAGTTCCTGTATCCGAAATTGGGATGGGACTTATCTCGTCCGTAATAAGTGTAGGTGTGGTTGTGGAATGCGTACACGTTATAGTCGAGAGAATTGAAAACATTGCCGAGGGTGTAGGGCCAGACGTTTGACGCACTCTTTTCGAGACATTTTGCGGAGTTGTAGAAAAGGCCGGTCATAGATGCGTATTCGCCTGTTGCCGTGCTTCCGCCCCAAAGAGATGTGTAGAAGTTTTCTAAAACGAAGCCTTCGTTCATCATCTTATAGAGTGTGGGGAACAGTTCTTCTGATACGCACTTGTAGGAGAAGCCCTCAAGGGTCATATAAATGAGGTTTTTGCCTTCGAAGTAACCGGTATATTCATTCTTCTTCGTGGGAGTGACGGAGGAGAAATATTCGTGCATCTCGCGGATGGTCTCGTTTTTTTCGTTTTCGATCAGCGACTCAAAATCTATGTCGAGAACGTTGTCGCCGTATACGATGGGCTCGGGATCGGGAGTTACAGTTTCTTCGCCGCCTCCCTCGTCGGTGTCGTCACCGACGTTGGTATCGTTGCTTCCGATGTCAGCGGGGGTGCGGGTATCCTCGGGTGAAGCTTCCGTTTCAAAGGGGTTTAAGCTGCTGTCAATGTCAACGACGTCCGAATCTGCACCTTCGGTGTCCGGCTGACCCACGAGCGTGTACTTGATGTCGAGCCTCGTCATCGTCATTATACCGAAGTAATCCACGGATTTGGCGGCTGAGAACGTCTTTTTATAATACATGTTGGCATCCTCGTTAAGGGCGATGCCTGCCGTTGCCGTGAGATGGCAGAGAAGCGCGATTATGAGAAGCAGTGCCTTCACCCGAAGAGGGGTGCCAAGGGCGGGCGCTTTCTTCTGACCGTATATGGCGTAAAGCACCAGCGGAACGAGGAGAAGAAGCACGGGAAACCAGAGACGGAGGATGCAGGCGAGAGCTTCGCGCCAGAAATCCGTTACGTCGGCGGCAAAACCAATGGTAGACCACTTGAAATAGTCGCGGAACTGACCAAAGTAAACGAGCTGCACTTCAAAAAGTATCGTTATAAAGATGGTAACGCCGAAGACTATATACTTGTTTATTTTATTAACGAAAAGCGTGGTGAAAAACGTGAGGAGGCATCCGAGGGAAACGGAGAACATCAAAATATAGAACAGCGCTCCGTTTCCTACGCTGTTTTTTGCGAGAACGCGGACCGATATATGGAGCACCAGCTCCATATATATGAGCGTGGCAGGGAAATACCATAAAAAAGCGCGGTTTCGGCGTAAAAGCTTAGGAGGCTTGCTTTTTTGCGCAGGGTGTCGGCTTGGCGGCGCTGTACGCCGTCTTTGCGGTGATGCTGTGTAGTTCATATATAACACCTGTCTGAATTGAAATATCATGGTTTGTATCAGTATAACACTTGATACGACAATATTCCTTATATAATTTGTAAATTTAATCTATCCCGACGGTGAGAGGAGCGAGAAGCTTCGGTGATGTGGAAAGCGTGTCAACGTTCATATAGAGAAGCACTCTGCAGTATTCACCGCTGCTGAGCTCGTCGATGATCCCGCTGCGCAGGAATCGGGGGTCGATAAGGTCAATGTCGTAGTGAAGCGCAAGGAAGGGGACGAGAGCGTTTGCAAAGCTGTCGTTGAGGATCAGTATCTTTTCACGGTCGCTGTCGTTGTTATTTTTAACGGAAACGCGGGCGTTGATGCCCGAAAGAAAGAGGGCGTATTTATCCTTTTCGGCAAGATATTTTTCATCGTAGAAGCCGTCAAAAGAGTCACCGCCGGTTGTTGTGACGGTGTAGTTCTCGTCGCCGTCGTAGCGGTAAAGCTCGATCTTGTCGGGGGTGACTCCAAAGGTGGAGGAGGCAGACCAAGTGGTGCCGAAAAATTCCTCCGTTACTGCGGAAACGGTGAAGAATTCCTTGCCGTATGGCTCAAATCCCCAGCTTTCTGCGAGGGTAAGATATACTTCGTAGGCGCCATGCTCTGTCAGATGGTGGTCGGTCTTATAGTAAAGGTATTCGCTCTCACCGTTTTTAAGGGGCGTGTAAACGTCACAGCCGGAAAGGGAGTTGTCGTCGATCACCCCGTTGATAAATGCGAAGGTGTCGTCTCCCGTGGTTGAAAGCGAAGATGGCAGCATATAGGAAAGGGCGTCGATCTTACGGGGCGCTATGGCAACTGTTATGGGAGTGTTAACTGCGGCTTTCAGCTTGCCGAGATTTTCGAGATTGTCGGATATCGCATCTTTGTCGATGGTCAATCGGTCGATGAGATAGCCGTCGTCGGCGTATATAATGCCGTTATTTTCGCGTTTGCCAAGTAACAGCTCTGCTGAACCCTTGAGGCTTACGAAAAAATCGCGCAAAGGGAATTGATCTGCGAACCATTCCTTTACGTCTGCGGTGAAATCACCGGTCCTGAGGCCTTCCCAGGAGAATTCGGGGGCAGACGCAAGCACGCGGTTTTCATTTTCGGATCGGTCGCGGTCGGGTATGAGGAAAAATGCGGTGGAGAATCCGAAAATAAAGCAAAGGAACAGCGCAAGCATCACGATCGATGACGGGCGGAGGGAGGTGGTTTTCATAAGGTGACTATAACCTCTTCAGAATCTGAAATATAGAAAGGGGTGGTAGGATGACGAAACGAGATACGCTGTGGAAATCACGAGACCAATAAAGGCTATAACGTCCCCGATGATGCGATACGC
The DNA here is from genome assembly GCA_964464905.1 of uncultured Lachnospiraceae bacterium. Classification (GTDB taxonomy): domain Bacteria; phylum Bacillota; class Clostridia; order Oscillospirales; family CAG-272; genus DTU064. The sequence goes on along the minus strand of CAYXHC010000014.1, from coordinate 22,174 downwards.
CTCCTTTTTAGCGGTGAAGGCGGTGAAAAACTTTTTGGGAAGGGGCGTAGATGCTACGATGAGAATGGCGGTGAAGGGAAGCATACGCAGAACGTCGTACACGTCCGCAGCAGCGTAAAGACCGTTTGCGCCTGCCATAGCGGAAAGATAAGCGATAACATCGGGCATTTCATCGAAAGAAAACAGCACCCATCCGATCATCACGAGGATCATTGTGAAAAGATTGCGCATCGGAACGGGTATTTTTGAAAGCTTTGCTTCCCCGATGGTTTTTTCGAGTGCGAGAAGCACGAAATAGAAAGCGCCCCACAAAACGAAATTCCATGAGTCTCCATGCCAAAGACCCGTGAGAAGCCATACAACGAGCAGATTACGATACTGTATAAGCTTACCGCGGCGGTTGCCCCCGAGGGGGATGTAAACATATTCACGGAACCAGGTTGAAAGAGAAATGTGCCAGCGGCGCCAGAATTCGGTGATACTTTTGGAGACGTAGGGGTAGTTGAAATTCTCAAGAAATTCGAACCCCAGTATCCTGCCGAGACCTATCGCCATATCGGAATATCCCGAAAAGTCGAAGTATATTTGCGCCGTGCGCATAATGATGCCAAGCCAAGACAGAAGTGCGGAGGGAGAGTCTGCGGTGGATGCAAGCGCCCATACCTCTCCTGCCATATCGGCAAGCAGTACCTTCTTGGAAAGACCGACGATGAAGATGCGTACGCCGGAGGCAGCGCTGTCTATGGTGACGGTCCTTTCACGAAGCTCCCTTGCGACCTCGCGGTATTTAACGATGGGGCCTGCAATAAGCTGAGGGAACATCGTGACGTAAGCGCCAAAGTCGATGGGGTTGCGTTGATATTCCGTGTCTCCGCGGTATACATCTATAACATAGGAGAGTGCCTGAAAGGTGTAAAATGAGATCCCGATGGGAAGTTTCACCGAAAGCTCGGGCAAAAACGGCATTATGGGACGGAGATTTTCAGCGAGAAAATTATAATACTTGAAATAAAAAAGGATGCCAAGATTGAAAATGCAGGCTATGACAAGTATAGGAGTCGTGTTTTTTGACTTGGTCTTGCCTTTTCCTATCAGAAGACCGAAAATGTGATCCGCTGTGATGGTAACTGCCATGAGAATGACGTATATCGGTTCTCCCCAGCCGTAGAAAAAGAGGCTGACGAGGAAGAGTACGGTATTACGCCATTTGAAGGGGGCAATATAGTATAGTAAGAGCGTTATCGGAAGATACGCAAAAAGAAACTCGGGACTTGAAAAAACCATTGTGAACGTGCCTTTTTGTGTTTTTTGATCTGTCGGGAGAAAATGCGCCCGAACAAATGATATGCAAATAATAACGTTCTTATTATAAACGATATTTTTCCTTAAATAAAGATATATATATCAAATAATTAATGTTTATCTCGGTTATTCCGCAAAAAAACATACGGCACGAGGCGTGCCGTATGTTTTCAGCTGATTTTAAGTTCAAACCAGAAGGTGCTTCCTTCGCCGAGTGTGCTGGAAACGCCAAAGCGAGAATCGTGGAGTATCAGTATCTCCTTGACGATGGATAGTCCGAGCCCCGAGCCTCCCATACCGCGCTTGTGGATCTTATCTACCTTATAGTATCTGTCCCAGATGAGAGGAAGATCCGTTTTTGCGATACCCTCGCCGGTGTCGGTGACGGAAACGCGGACGGTGTTTCCCGAAACGGTTTCGGTAACCGTAACGGTCTTGTCTTCGCCCGTATGGGTGACGGCGTTGCCGAGAAGATTGTACACAACCTGAAGTATTCTCGTCTTATCGGCGGTAACATATACGGGTCCGGAAGTTTCAAGGCGGATATCGTAGCCGTGGGGGCCGTTCAACTTTGCAACCCTGTCAACGGTGTCGGCAAGAGACTCCGTCAGATCGAATCGTGTGTAGTTAAGCACACCGCTGTCCGTTTGCATTTTTGAAATGGTCAAAAGATCTGAGACGAGTGTGGAGAGCCGCTTGGATTCGTCTATGACGATCTGCATATTCTCCGGAGTGTTTTCTCCGGGGATATCGCGCATCATTTCCGCGTAGCCCTCAATCAGAGTGAGAGGGGTCCGAAGGTCGTGCGATACGTTTGCAAGGAGATCCTTTTTCATTCGGTCTGCCTTCGTAAGCTCGATGGCGGCGGCGCTGAGTGTTTCCGAAAGCTCATTTATCTCGCGATAACCTTTTTTCACACGACTTTTATCATAGGAGCAGTTCGAAAGGGATCTTGCCTCCCGTGTGACGTCCGAAATGGGAGCTGCAATGTGACGGGAAAGGAAAGTTGCAACGATGAGAGCTATAACTACCGATATCAGTGAGATCCAGAAAAGCATTGTCTGCAGCGTCTTTACCGTGGCGGTAACGGGAGTTATGGCGCAGTTAAGGAATATAACGCCGTCATCGCCGTTTTTAAAGGTGACGGTTCTTGCGTAGATTATGCTGTCGGGAAGTCCGGCGTCTGAAAGATTATCGTTACCTGCCTGATCGGCAGGGTTGAAGCCGTAAAGGGGAACGCGCTTTGTAAACGTTCCGTCTTCAGACTGCAGGGCAGATGTATAGATCTTTTCCAGCTCCTCCGAGCTGATGTTGTGTATGAGACAAGCCGAGTTTGAGTGAACGGAAACGAGTGGTGTGGCAGTTCGGTCGTTGAATTTGAAAATGTATATGCACATCTCGTTTTCGTGGGAGATGTAGGCAGCGGTGACGTCAAGCTCGGACGAATCCTTGCGTTCCTCCAGCGTGTTAGCAACGGATTCAAGGCGGTTTGATATGATGCTGCTATATATGTCGCTCATCAAAAGAACTCCGAACACCCAGAGCAGCGCCAGAATAATTGCAATGAACGCTAAAAGATAGAGGAATATTTTCCACCTCAGGTTGATATGTGAGCGTTTGCTTTGATTATAGTCCATAACGAGAGCCTTTTCAGTTGGTGTCGAATCTGTATCCTACGCCTCTCAGAGTAACGATATGGTGCGCGTAAGCGCCGAGAGAACGGCGCAGAAGCTTTATGTGAGTGTCGAGAGTTCTGTCGTCGCCGAAAAAGTCGTACCCCCAAACGTCGGAAATAAGTTTTTCGCGGGAAAGAGCGATGTTGCGGTTTTTGAGCATATAGAAGAAAAGATCGTATTCCTTTGGCGACATATCAATCCGCGCTCCGTCGATATATACGATGCGGGCGGTGAGATCAGCGCGAAGTCCGCCCAGCTCAATGATCTCGTGGCGCGGACTGTCGTTATCCGGTGTCAGACCGGTGCGTCCCGCACGCTTCATTATAGCCTCAATGCGGAGCATCAGCTCCTTGGGAGAAAAGGGCTTCACTACGTAATCGTCCACGCCCAACTCAAAGCCGTTGATCTTGTCGTATTCCTCGCCGCGTGCGGAAAGCATTATTATTGGTACGGAAGAAAACTTTCTTATCTCGCGGCAGGCGGAAAAACCGTCAAGCTCCGGCATCATTATGTCGATAACGATCATATCGTAATTTCCGTTCCGGCATTTTTCAATGGCTTCTATGCCATCTTTTGCTTCGTCGGTGGCGTGACCTTCAAAGGCGGCGTATTTTGCTATCATACGACGGATCATTTCTTCGTCGTCCACAATGAGAATTCTGTACATCGTACCGTCTCCTTTGCTAATGCAGTAATTCAATTATATACGTTTTTTCTAATAAAATCAAGCGAGGATATCCGCCCTGTCGGGAGGATATCCTCTTGGTTACCGTGAGCTCATTTTCAGTTTTCGAAATTCACGTTGTCCGATTCCACGGTTCGTTCAAAGCAGGTGATTGTGACGGTGCTGTAGCGGCCGTTTCTGACGATGACGGCTTCGAGCGTGTCGCCAACCTTACAACCCTTGAGCACTGCCTTAAGGTCAGCCGCGCAGGTGATCTCGGTGTCGCCGATCTGGGCGATGCGGTCTCCGTTTTTAAGAACGCCGTCGTTGTAACCCTCTTCGGCATCGTACACGTAAAGACCGAGAGCGTTTACTCTGTAGTAGGTGGCTTCCTGATAGGTGTCGATGTCGAGTACGCTGATGTGGAGCGAAACTCTGCCCTTCACGTAGCCGTGGTCGAGTAGCTCGTTTGCCACGTATGCCGCGTCGTCCATGGGGATGGCAAAGCCAAGACCTTCAATGCCGGATTCGGAATACTTTGCATTGACTATGCCCACAAGCTCGCCTGCAAGATTGAACATTCCGCCTCCGGAGTTGCCGGGATTGACGGCAGCGTTGGTCTGCAGAAGGTTCATAGTCTCGTTTCCGACAGTGATCTCGCGGTCGAGAGCGCTGATTATGCCGTTCGTTACGGTGCCGCCAAGTGTGCCCAGAGGATTACCGATGATAACGACCTCTTCGCCTGCAACGAGTGCGGAGCTTGATCCGATCTCAGCGGCGGTGAGACCGTCAGCTTCAATTTTTAAGACTGCAATATCAGTGTCGCTGTCGGTTCCTACGACGGTTGCGGAGTATTCACTTCCGTCGGTGAGACGGATGGTGATGGTGTCTGCAATGCCGTAGTCATCATCGTCGATAACGTGATTGTTAGTGATAATGTAGCCGTTTTCGGATATAATGACACCGGAGCCGGCACCCTGCGTGTAATAGAAGCTGTCAACGGTGGCGTATTCAGTTGTGATCTCAACGACTGAATCGGCGACCTTGGCAACCACGTCGGCGATAGTGCCTTTTTCTTTCGTTCCGGCAGATTCGGGAGCGAGAACGATGCCGGCGGATTCCCTATGATCTTCTTCGCCGGTTTCAATACCGTCTGCCTCAGGTTCGTCGTCTTTGAAAACGCCGGATTCGTATCCGTCGTCGTCTTTGTCGGAATCCAGACGAGACGCTAAAAGATAACCGCCGATTCCGGCTCCGCTTGCGATGAGAAGAGCCGAGAGGACGATGGCTATAACGGTGAGAGCCACGCGCCCGCCGCTTTTTTTCTTTTTCTGCGACGGAGGCGTATTAACGGGAGGGGGGGGAGGCGTCATCGTATATGCAGGAGGTATATATGAGGGGGGCGTATACGCTGGCGCTGTGTTGCTCTCTTTGTTTTGATAGATATATTCGCCTCTTGCTTCATTGACCGGAGCAGGGGGCACGTCTTGACCTTGGGAAGTACCTGTTAAAGTGGAGGAGTCGTTCTCGCCGTTTTTTTCGTTAAAGATGTATTCAGCCATAATGCGATCCTTTCCGTGAATTATTACATAATATTTTAATGTGAGCGAAAATTACGCTTGTTTTTATCCTGTGATTAGATTATAATTTTCTTATGTGACGGTTTTATGATGCTTCGAAAAATATTCCTTGAATTTGATCGGAGACGTATGCCGCCACTTGGTATTATGTCGGCTTTCGGCGCCTGTTATCCGTCGCGTCATCCCTGAGCCGGCGAAAAGAAAGGAGCTATCGTTAATATGAAGCTTAATTATAAGCGCACCGTTTGCGTCGGATTTGCATTTTTTCTGATACTTGCTTTCTGGCAGGCGTATGATAGTATCATTCCGAAGATATTGAATGATAAATTCGGTATGTCGCAGACCTGGAGCGGTATCGTTATGGCGATCGACAACGTCCTCGCCCTATTTATGCTCCCCCTTTTCGGGAACCTCTCCGATAAAACGAAAACGAAATACGGAAGAAGAACACCCTATATCGTTTTTGGTACCATCGTTGCCGCAGCTGCGTTCGTGCTTTTGTCCTTTGCCGACAATATGCAGCTCACGAATATAAAGGACGTTTCAGAGATCGACAGCGAATCTGCCCTTTGCGTGCTTTATGAAAACGAGTACAGCGCGGAAGTGAAGACACCGGACGGTGAGAAATTCGACGTCTGCGAGCTTTTCGAAAAGGAAGAGTTCGTGAAGATCAGATCCACCGACAGATATATCAAGGGTAATGACGGAAAATATATACTTGCTGACGAGGACGCTGAGGACTCCGTGAGCCTTTATACCGAATACGTGGTGCCGCTCCGTCAGGCTTACGCCTGGCAGAAAACGGTGGAAAACCCCGTCACCCTCGTGTTCTTTATGGTGCTCTTGCTTATTTCGCTCGTCGCAATGGCAACCTTCCGTTCTCCCGCTGTGGCTCTTATGCCCGATGTGACCATCAAGCCCCTCCGCAGTAAGGGCAACGCAGTGATCAATCTTATGGGAAGCTTCGGCGGTATCGCGGTGCTGGTGCTTGGTATGGTGTTTGGCACGGGAAGCACCGAAAATACCCTTATGTCGTATTTAGCGTTCTTTGCCGTCGTTGCGGGGATTATGATCGTTGCGCTTTTCGTGTTCCTTCTTACCGTTAATGAGCCTAAATTCGTTGCTGAAATGGAAGCGGACAGCCGTCGCTACGGTATCGACAACGACGAAGAAGCGACCGTTTCTTCAGGCGGCAAGCTTTCACGCTCCGAGCTTTGCTCTCTACTTCTCATTCTAGCCTCCGTCGTGCTTTGGTACTTCGGATATAACGCAGTTACGACGAAGTACTCAGTTTACGCAGGCGAGGTTTTGAACCTCGATTATAATTTGACTCTCATCATCGCTCAGGGCGCGGCTATCCTCTCTTATATACCCGTAGGTATGCTTTCCTCCAGGTATGGCCGCAAGAAGATGATTCTCGTGGGTGTTCTGATGCTTGCCGTCGCCTTCGGAGCTGCGGCATTTATGAGAGAGGGCAGTCCCGCACTATTTATGAATATCATATTCGTCCTTGCCGGAATTGGCTGGGCAACGATCAACGTAAACAGCTTTCCTATGGTCGTTGAGCTATCAAAGAACAGCGACGTAGGTAAGTACACGGGATTTTACTATACCGCCTCCATGGCGGCACAGACTATCACCCCTGTTCTTTCTGGTATCTTCCTCGATATCAGGATGACGACACTTTTCCCCTACGCAACCATTTTCGTCGTTCTATCGTTCGTTACCATGCTCTTCGTCCGTCACGGAGACAATAAGCCGGAGGCAGCAAGATCGAAACTTGAGGCCTTCGCCGAGGTGGATTGATGGTAACAGCGTTGGTCGTGATCATACTTATCGCTGCGGTGTGGGTGTTTTTCACTTCCGGACGCGCAAAGCGTCCGCGCTGCGACGGCTTTTGCGGAAGCCTCGTGGCTCACCGCGGACTGCATAACGGAGCAGACCGCCCGGAAAATTCTCTTGCAGCATTCGACGCCGCTGTCCGTGAGGGATACGGCATCGAGCTCGACGTTCACCTTTCTGCCGACGGGGAGGCAGTCGTGTTCCACGACGGAAACCTTCACCGTATGACAGGTGAGGATGTTAAGCTTTCGTCCCTAACCGCTGACGAGCTTAAAATGAAAAAGCTTCTCTCAAGCGATCAGTATATTCCCCGCTTTTCGGAGGTGCTGAAAACCGTTGACGGCAAGGTGCCTCTCGTTGTGGAGCTGAAATGCGACACCGAGGCCGATCCCTCGTCTCTTTGCGAGAAGGTAGGCTCTATGATGGACGAATATGCCATAGCAACCGGCGGAGAGTATTCCGTTGAATCCTTTAATCCCTACGTTGTGAAATGGTTCCGCAAGAACCGCCCCGATGTTTTCCGCGGTCAGCTTTCCGAGGGCTTTTTCAAAAAGGGAAAACGGAATTTCACCACGTTTATAATGGAGTTTCTTTGGGTCAACGTGATGGGACGTCCCGATTTTGTGGCGTATAATCACCGTCACAGAAATTCGTTTTCCTTCTGTTTGTGGCGGTACGTGTACCGTGCTCCCTATGCCTACTGGACTATAAAGTCGGAAAAGGAGCTTGACGAGCTGCTCCGCCGTGACAAGGGCGGTTGCTATATTTTTGAAGGATTCACCCCCTCAAAGGATAAGATGAAATGATAACAAGAAAGCAAACCAAGGCAATACGCCTTATATCGGTGACGACGCTTGTCTTTCTTTCGCTTGCAGTGGTGATATGTGCCGATGCTGTAGCACGTCGTTCCGTTGATAAAACGAGAAAAACGTTGCAGTACGTATATTCCGACGAGCCGCTTGAAAACAAGGCGATGCCTGAGGATCCGGTGGCAGACATTCTTTTCGCCATCGGCACTGCTGATAAGAAATACGACGTGAGCGAGGATTTTCTTCTTTTCTGCGCCAACGATAAAAATATCAATGCCGACGGAAGATTTCTTGCCTTTGCGAAAACAATGTTTGAGCTTATGGGATACAGCGACGAGCTTTGGATGGATCTGACGGGATACGGTTTTTCCGTGCTTTACGATTTATATACGGGCGCCGCGGAAAACGGTGACGTTGAAGTGCTGGGAAACGTATACGATCAGCATAAGACGGTTATTGCCGTCAGCTTCGACGGCGGCAATTTCAGTAACATTGCGGGAGACACGGACATATCCCTCGGATATTGTGAGGATGGCGTCAGATACGTTATATCGGGCGGCTTGAAGTTTGCCCTTTGCGTTGATGCCGAATCCGATGCTTTGATTGAAGCGGAAGCCTCGTCTGACGTTATGCTGGCGTATACCGATAGGAACAGCGTTGAGGATGCGATCTTAGCGGGAGCTGACGCGGTGTTTGTGGCAGACGGTGAGTGTGAGCCTTATATAGACGCAGAAGACGGTGTTTTCGTTGTGTACGGAATGAGAAGCACGGAAACGTCGGGGGCAGCGGTGCTGACGGTTTCGGTATCTGCCGGCGTAGATCCCGTTTTGAGATATTATCCCGTTATTGTGGTTGACGGAGATATTACGCTTCCCGATGAAGGGGAGCTTTCAATTCTCTTGGAAAAGACAAACTCCCGTTCCGACACCGCCGTTATCGGTGACGACTTCCGCGTGAAAAGAAAATAGATCTGTTCTCGGAAACGGGACGATTGCGATGCAGATGCGTTTGTTTGAACGGTTTGCATCGCATTTTTTGCGAAATTGTGACTTTTTTCGCCACCTTTCAATTGACACCCGCGTGCTTGCGTGGTATTATTGTACTAGTGAATTTATATAATTAATATTATCAAACGTGATTATATTGATCCGATCTGTAGGTTACAAATGTTAACTGTTACCGATATTTCTTTTTCATACGGCAGAAAAACCGTATTTGAAAAGCTCAGCTTTTCCGTCGCATCCGGCGAATGTGTCGTTATCGCAGGACCGAACGGATGCGGTAAATCAACGGCGCTTTCCGTTATCGCAGGTGCGCTGAAGCCGTCGTGCGGCACCGTTTCCTGTGAAGGGAAGCTTGGCTACGTGCCGCAGGGTTCAGCGCTTATGGAGGACGCCACAGTTATTGAGAATCTTCGATTTTTTGCGTCCGTGTCTCGCTGCTCGGTTCCCGACACTCTGCCTTTTTCAGTTGATGAATTCAGGAAAAAGAAGGTTTCCCGCCTGTCGGGAGGTATGAAAAAGCAGGTCAGCATTGCCGCCGCTCTTTTGGGAGATCCCGACGTGATGCTCCTTGACGAGCCGTCCTCTGCGCTTGACGTTTCCTTTCGGGACGAAATGACGGAGCTTGTAAAAGAATGGTTGGCAGAAGGCAAAGCCGTTGTCTATGTGGGGCATGATCCGCTTGAATTCCATTCATTTTTTAATAAGATTGTATTTATGGGCGACCATCCGGTAACATACCGTCGCGGGGAGCTGTGTGACGGCGACGATGCGGAAGCGTTTTCCCGAATTTACAAAAATACATTAAAAAACATTAAGAGAAAGTGAGTTTTAGTTATGGGAAATACTAAAATAGCCATTATTGCCGTTGCGGTATGTGCGGCACTTCTTCTCGCAGGTCTTTCGATCGGCTCGATTGCTTCAAACACTCCGGTCAGCATGATCGAAAAAGCTCTCGTTAAGAGCCTTGAGGCTTTTGGAAAGTCCGAGATCTACGAGCACTATGATTCCGTTGCAAATGGTGGCAGTGTTGAGGTCAAGGGCAACTTCAGTGATCTCACCGAATCCTACATCGGCACGGCGATTGATCTTGATGCATCCGCAAAGTTCTATTTCAATGCGGAAGCGCTTGAAAGTGCATTTGAAATTTCCGCTTCCATGGACGACGAAGAGCTCATTGGCGCACAGCTTTATGCAAGCGAAAAGCTTGTTGCCGTTATGTGTGAAGCTCTTCTCGGCGACGAAGCTTACGGTATAAAGATCGACAAGATCGCTGATAATTTTGCAGGATCCGAATTCGGCGAAGACGGTGCGTTCAGTCTCGGTGTCACCGAAGAACAGATCGAGGTTTATCTTGAAGCGCTCGAAACCGGCGAAAATGTCTCCAAGGACGCTCAGAAGCTCGCAGAGGAAGTCGTCGAAACATTCCTCAAGTCCGTGAACAAGAATGCTGAAAGCGAAAAGGAAAGCGGCACTATCAGAGTGAGCGGCGAAGAGGTTAAGACCAACAACGTTATCATCACGATCAACGGTGAAGCTATGGTCAATATCGTTACCGATGTGCTCGAGTACCTCGAAAAGGATAAGACCGTTAAGAGTTTCCTTGAAGATTATGCAGAGACCATCATTTCCGTTTCCGGCGAAGATATGGACGTTGACGATGTGATCGACAGCTTCTATGATTCTGTTGAAGACGCGCTTGATAACATTGACGATCTTGAGGATGCCGTTGAGGATCTTGAGATCATCATCACCGCTAATATCAGCAAGTCCAACGGTCAGCTTATCGGTCTTACCGTGGAGGCAGAATATGACGGCGATTCCATGTTCGAAGCAGGCTTCGTTTGCGGTCCCACGTGGAAGGAGATTACCGATTTTTCCGCTTACGTTGAAACGTACGGAGAGAAGATGTCCGTTTCCTTCAACGTTAAGGAAAATTCCAAGCAGACTCTCAAGGCTGTAGTAAAGGTCAAGGAGGGTACGAGCACAATAGCTGATGCAACCTTCAACTGGGATAAGAAAGAAAACGACCTCACCGTTACTGTAGGTGCTTCGGGCGAAGAGATCACTCTCAAGGGCGAGCTTACCGTCAAGAGCGGTGTTTCCACTCTCGTGCTTGGTTCTGTTAAGATCGACGGAGAAAAGATCGATCTCGGCGATATCAATATTATCATCGACGAATCCGACAAGATGCCGACCATTAAGTCCTGCACCGACGTTCTCACTATGACTGAGGACGAGATCATGGATCTCGTTGAGGCTGTTCAGGAAGCAGCTATGGAGCTTGCCGAAGACCTTATAGAAGAGTTTGGTAGTATCGGCTTCGGCGGAACCTATGACGATGATTATTATTATGACGACGACTATTATTATGATTATGAAATGAGTGTTCCCGGCTATTCTGAAGATTATGGCTGGTGATTTAATAAAATTTAACGAGTAACTTTCGATGTTCAGACGTGACCTAAGATTATTTTTGAAATGCTTGGCGTCTGCTTCTATCTTCTTCCTTCTGTTGGCAGCAGTTCTTGCCGTTGCGGCAGGAATGATGATAACGGGAGTCGAAGAGGTATATACCCCGATTAAAGTTGCTGTAGTAGATAATGAGGATTCGGTCTACAGCCGGATCCTCATTAACGCTGTAAAGGGGATCGATTACATTGAGGATCTTTTGGAGGTCAAAAGGATGGATGCCGACGATGCAGAGGCCGCTATGAAAGGCGGTGAATGTCTGGCGGTGATCGTTTTGCCCGAGGGGTTCATAGATGCAATACTTGCGGGAGAGGAGTCCCACGGCACCATATACATTTCGTCGGCGCTTGGCGCTCATTCAGAGATCGTGAGTGCCGTTGCAAGATTTGGTGAACGTATTCTCGTGGCAGGACAGTACGGCACGTTTTCGGGCCTTGACCTTATCCGTGTGAACGGACTTTCAAGGGAGGTAAGAAGTAAATACCTCGACGTAGTTAATATAAATCTATTGAATGAAGCAATAAGCGCGGGCAAGCATTATTTTGACGTGGAGATCATGGCGTACTGGGATACGGGTATGCCGACGGAGACCTACTACGGCATGTGTTGGCTCATTATGCTTCTTTTTTTGATCTCAGTTTTCTTTATTCCTCTTTTTACCACCGACCTGAACAGACCTTTTCTCAACAGGATATCTTCATATAATATCGGATATGGGGAGTTTTTCGGAGGAAAGATATTTTTACTTTTCTTTTTTCGCTCAAGTATCATCGTGGCTTTGCTTACTATAGTCGGTGTTCTCGGAATGGTTGATATAACGGCGCTTTCGATACTGCAGGCGCTTCTCGCGACGGCGTTCATATCCCTCGTGGGCGCAGCCGTAACGGTGTGCTTCGGCGATGGGATAACGTGCAACGTTATCCTTGCCGTCGTCGGAATGTTTTTATGCGGAGGCCTTGTGCCGAGGCAGATGTTGCCGCAAACGCTGCTTCGGATCGGAGATCTGACTCCGTACGGCGCGGCGAAGGCCATCCTTGCTTCTGCGCTCGGCGGAAACGTTGACGCTGCAGCTATGGCTGTGGCGGCAGTTTATGCGGTGCTATCCGTTCTGCTTCTTCGCCGCAAGTTTTTGAATGTGCAGATCGCAGATACATAAGGGAGGCGGAGCATTGAGGATATATCACTTTTACCTTGCCTTTGTGCGGACGATACGGACGGTATATTTTCCCGTGATGATCGCGGCGTTTGCCGCTGTGGTGTATTTTGCACCGACGCTGGGCGGTGAGGAATCAATACGCCCGGCAGCTGTCTGTGACCTTGACGGCTCTGAGATATCGGGAAGAGTGACCGATACCCTTCGGGACTACGGCTTTGAAACGTGCGATAGCGAGGAGCTTATGCGCGAACGTATCGCATCCGGTCAGTATGATTGCGGTGCTGTTTTGCCTCGCGGATTCGGCGATCTCCTTGCAAAAAGCGACCTTGGCGGTGCCGTTGATTTTATCATTACACCCACGTCCTATGCCGACGATATGTATAAAAATTACGTGGCGGCAGCGGTGTATACGGAGGTCGCCCCTTATATCACCTATGACGCACTCCTCGAAACGGAACTGACGAAGGGGGAGGTGCTTCAGGCGTACAGAGACCGGCTTGAGGCGGGACTCCTCTTTTCATTCGACATAGAAAGCGCCGACGAGACCGTGACCGTTTCCGCTGAAAGACCGCGGACGTACACTTTAGCGGCGGTTGCGTTTCTTGTGTTTGCCATTATGACGTATACGGTTTGCGACGTACTGAAGGGGGATATCACGAACATTTCTGGAAGGCTTGGTACAGGTCGTGTTATGATCTTTTCCGTTATTCCCACGCTTATCGTGCGAGTTGCTTTCGTGATACTCGCATACGGAATAGCGGCGTATATACGAAGTGCGGTACAAAACGACGAGATGTTGGCGGAGCTTTTTCTCGCAGTTGCGGGTTACGTCGTATCCGTTACAGCGTTCGCTCTCTTTTTGGCGGCATTGGTGGGCGATGGCGGACGGATCGAGATCATGTCCTTCTATATTCTCATTTTGTCGCTGATCCTTTGCCCCGTGTATATGGACCTGGCGGCACTGGTACCAGTTCTCGGGCGGGTAAGACTGTTTGCTCCTCCTTATTGGATGTGGCTTTTTGCCGACGGCATCATGCCGTTCATTATCCCCTTTGCGGCGCTTATCCCGGCGATGGCGGCGTTTTGTCTGCGATGTCGGAAGAGACACGGCAAAACCGGAACGTGATCAGTATAGCAAGATCGGCAGAGAGCGTGCTTTCTCTTCCGAGCTGTGTAATAATGAGAACAAACCGTAGAGGACTTGTTCCCGTCAAAAACAGACGCTGTTTTGACGAAAAAGTAAGCGTATGAAAAGGAGAGATCTGATATGAGGATCGAGATATACCCACTGAATAAAGTTATAATTGACGGCGAAGAAATCTTCCTTGGAGCTGAACGATCCGTTGTGGAAAGCATGATCGGAAAAGGGCAAGCCGTGGGAACAAGATATTATTATTTCAATAACGAAGTGGCTGTTGATTATTGTGATGACAAGGTGGAATTCATAGAGTTCCTGTCAGGAATTGACGGGGAGATAAAGCCTATAGTCTATGAAGCGTCTGCATTTGAAATGTCGGCAAATGACCTCTTTGATATTTTGAAGGATAAAAACAACGGTACGGTCAGCGATAACGAAAACGGATATTCCTATCAGTTTCATAACATCAGTGTCGGCGTTTACAGAGAAGCGATTCCGGACGAAATTGAGGAAATGATAAAGGAAGCCGCAAGCTTCGGGAATCCTATGTCAGACGATGAGATACGGTGTGAAATGAAAAGAGCTGATCATTTGGCAACTATCGGCATCGGAATTGCAGGATATTATGATAAGCCGGATCTCAATTAAAAATGAGTGAAAATACCCCGACAGACTTAACGATCTGTCGGGGGTTATTATTCCTGCGAGTCCCGGACTCCCCACATGCCTGCCTTTTTGTTTTATAATAATTGTTGACATATAATGCGCCCAAATGATATAATAAATAATTGATATGCGGACTGTAAGCGCCGCTTAAATAAAACTGTTTACCATCTGATATGTGGAGGATATATATGGAGTGGCAATCACTTAACGTGCTTCGCGAGAAGTACCTCAGCTTTTTTGAATCAAAGGGACATCTTCGTCTGCCCAGCTTCCCACTCGTACCTATAAACGATAACAGCCTTCTTCTCATCAATTCCGGTATGGCGCCGATGAAGAAGTATTTCACCGGTGAGGAAGAGCCTCCGCGCCATAGAGTTACGACCTGCCAGAAGTGCATCAGAACTCCCGACCTTGAAAGAGTCGGACACACGGCACGTCACGGCACGTTCTTTGAAATGCTCGGAAACTTCAGCTTCGGCGATTACTTCAAGAGCGAAGCTATTCCGTGGGCGTGGGAATTCCTCACGGTAACTCTCGAGATTCCCGAAGACAGACTTTGGCCCTCCGTTTACGAGCACGACGAAGAGGCGTATAAGCTATGGACAGAGGCTATCGGCGTTCCCGCTGAAAGAGTCGTTCGTCTCGGTAAAGCGGACAACTTCTGGGAACACGGCACCGGTCCCTGCGGACCTTGCTCCGAGATATATTTTGACCGCGGTGAAAAGTACGGCTGCGGTTCCCCCGACTGTAAACCCGGCTGTGACTGTGACAGATTCATGGAGATCTGGAATAACGTATTCACGCAGTATGACAACGACGGCAAGGGCAACTACACAGAGCTTGCACAGAAGAATATAGACACTGGTATGGGCCTTGAGCGTCTCGCTTGCGTAATGCAGGGTGTTGACAATATGTTCGAGGTAGATACCATCCGCCGTGTTATCGATAAGGTTTCCGAGATTTCCGGCAAGAAGTACGGCGACGACGCAACGGACGATATCTCCATCCGCGTTATCACCGACCATTCGAGAAGCGCAATGTTCATGATCTCAGACGGCGTTATTCCCTCCAACGAAGGCAGAGGCTACGTTCTCCGCCGTATTATCCGCCGCGCTTGCCGTCACGGTAAGCTTCTCGGCATCGGTCGTTCGTTCCTCGTTGAAACTGTTACAACTTCCATTGAGGAAAGCTGCGGCGCATATCCCGAGCTTGACGAAAAGAGAGAGTATATCCTCAAGGTCATCGCTATGGAAGAGGAAAGATTCGACGTTACCGTTGATGCTGGTCTCAACATCCTTTCCGGTATGATCGAAGAGGCGAAAGCAAAGGACGAAAAGGTTCTCAGCGGACAGGATACCTTCAAGCTTTACGACACCTTCGGCTTTCCTGTAGACCTCACACGTGAAATCGCGGAAGAGGCAGGACTTACCATCGACGAAGAAGGCTTCACGGCTCTTATGAAGGAGCAGAAGGAAAGAGCAAGAGCGAAGAGAAAGCTTGGCGGCGGTTGGGACGATGCATCAAAGACTCTTTTCGCAAGCCTTGAAAAGACAGAGTTTACCGGATACACCGAAACCACCACCGAATGTAAGGTTATCTTCATCGGAGTTGACGGCGAATCCGTTGATAGCACATCCGAAGGAGAATGTACCGTCGTTCTCAATAAAACTCCCTTCTACGGCGAAGGCGGCGGTCAGGTAGGTGACACCGGTGCGATCGTTTCCGGCGATTGCAAGCTCACCGTCCTTGATACCAAGAAGGAAGCAGGCGTATATATGCACATCTGCCGCGTTGAAAGCGGTATCTGCAGCGTTGGCGACACCGTTACTGCAAAGTGCGATAAGAAGCGCCGCGATGCTATCCGCCGCAATCATTCGTCCGTTCACCTGCTTCAGGCGGCGCTCAAGGAAGTCCTTGGCGATCACGTTGAGCAGAGCGGTTCCTACGTCGATGAATACAGAGCACGCTTTGACTTCTCTCACTTCACTGCACTTACAAAGGAGGAGATCGCGAAGACAGAAGCGCTCGTTAATTCCTACGTTCTTTCCGGAATTGACGTTGTGACCGAAGAGACTGACATTGAAACTGCACGCGCACGCGGCGCTATGGCACTTTTCGGAGAAAAGTATGGCTCTGTTGTAAGAATGGTTTGTATGGGCAATGCTTCCGTTGAACTCTGCGGCGGTACTCACGTTGACAATACATCGAAGATAGGACTTTTTAAGATCACCTACGAAGGCTCCGTTGCGGCAGGTATCAGACGTATCGAAGCAGTTACGGGCGAAAACGTTCTCGCACTCATCGCTGAACGTGACGCACTCATCGCTGAGACCGCACGCGAGCTGAAGGCTCAGAACGTAAACGATATCGCAAAGCGCGCGGCTGCCCAGGCAGAGGAGCTTCGCCGAATGAAGCACGAGCTTGATTCTCTCAACTCCAAGCTCGCAGCCGCAAAAGCGTCCGAATTCGTTGGTGCGGCAGTTGAGATCGGCCCCGTGAAGCTCGTTGCAGCTTACGCCGAGGGCATGGACCTTGCATCTGCGCGCGAGCTTTCCGATAAGCTCAAGGCTGAAATGGCGAACGTCGTTGCCATATTTGCTGTCAAGAACGAAGGAAAGATAAATTTCGTTTGCGCTTGTGGCGCCGACGCTGTTAAAGCGGGCGCTCACGCAGGCAAGATTGTTGGCTCGGTTGCAGCTGTTACCGGCGGTAAGGGCGGCGGACGTCCTGACAGTGCAGTTGCCGGCGGCGCTGACGCAGACAAGATTCCCGATGCTGTTGCAGCAGCAAAAGAGATCGTAAAGGGATTTATTAGGTAATTAATGGATGGTAAGTTGGGGGAAGAAACTTTTTTCAAAAAGTTTCTTCCCCCACACCCCTATCTTCAAAACTTTTATAAAAGGAAACGGTAAAGGATTCGCCGCAGTTGAAGAGAAACGTGCGAAAACTGATCGCATTTTTGATAAAATAGTTTCGGGAGGGGCTTAGGGAACCCTTTTGCAAAAGGGTTCCCTAAGCAGACACAAACTCCCTCCCCCGCCCCCCTCTTCAAAAATTTTCGAATAGGAGTAACTGAATCGGTATGCCAATTAAATGGCAAATAGTTTGAAAGTTATTGGGAATCCAACCACCTTTTTCAAAAAGGGGGTTGGCAGAGCTTGAGACGGAGTCTCGAAACATAAGGAGCATATATGAAAATACAGTGGAAGGGTGCGGCGCTTTTGGCGCCCGTGTCACCGACGATGGTGACCTGCGGAGACTTCGATGGCGAAGCAAACATAATCACCGTAGCCTGGTGCGGTATGGTGTCAACGCATCCGCCAAGAGTGTATATATCGGTGCGTCCCAGCCGACATTCCTATAATATCATCAAGGAAACGGGCGAGTTCGTTATAAACTTAACGACGGCATCTATGGTGAAGGCGGCAGACAAGTGCGGTATGTACACGGGCAAGAAAATGGATAAATTCGTTCGCTTTGGGCTCACGCGTGAGCAAGCGTCAGCGGTGAAGTGTCCGCTGATCGCGGAAAGTCCCCTTTCCCTTGAATGTAAGGTTATCAGCGTCACCCCCATGGGATCCCACGATATGTTCGTGGCAGACGTGGTAGCTGTTGACGTTGACGAGGAACTTGTGGACGAAAAGGGAACCCTCCGTCTGGAGCGTGCAGGCCTTGCCGCATACGCCCACGGAGCATATTATCTTCTTGGCAAGAAGATCGGAAACATCGGCTTCGCGCTGAAGAAGAAAAAGAAATAAGTGAATTGAATGAGGGGGAAGAAACTTTTTGAAAAAAGTATCTTCCCCCTCACCCCTATTTTCAAAAACTTTTATAAAAGGAAACGATACGGGTGCACCATAAAAAGCTTGAAATTTTTGAAAGAGGAGCGCGAGGGGAAAACTTTTTATAAAAAGTTTTCCCCTCGCTTATTATTTATTCTTAACTTTTATCTTTCACTAAAAAGCTTTACTTCCTCGTCGGGGAAAGCATAGCCGACAAAGCCGCGCTCTTCAAGACGTGCAAGCTGCTTGCCAAGCTTATTTGCGCGCTCCGCAATGGCAACGTCGTACTTTTCGCGGAGAGTGTTTGCATACGTGATCGCACGTGCAACGTCACCCTTGTCGTAAATAACGGCGATACGTGCCTTCTCGCTGATAGAAGCTCCCTTTTCCCGGAGTATGCCGAAAATGCGCTCAAATCCGATGGAGAAGCCAACTGCGGGAGTGGGTGTGCCGGTGAATTTGCCGATGAGATTGTCGTAGCGACCGCCGCCGCCGATGGCGCCGTGGAAGTCACGGCTTTCGATCTCGAAAACGGTGCCGGTGTAGTATCCCTGACCGCGAACGAGGGAAATGTCAAAGTCAACGGCGTATGCGCCGCCCGAAATGGCGTTCACAGCTTCGATAATGTAGCGGATGCGGTCAGCCGCCTCGGTGGCGTCGGTGTAGTTTGCGATATCGTCGATAGAAACGGGGCAAGCATCAAGGAAAGCGGTGAAGTTTTCGATAGCGGAGGAGTCAAGCTCCTTACCGCGAAGCTCCTCGATAACGTTATCGCGTCCGATCTTGTCAAGCTTGTCGAAGGTGACGCAAACGGTGTCGAAATCCTCAGGCTTGAAGCCTGCGCGGGAAAGAACGCCGCGAAGGAGGGAACGGTCGTTTATCTTGATGCGGAAGCTGCCGATGCCAACGTTTTCAAGAGCCTTCGCCGTGGTGGTGATAAGCTCGATCTCGCAGTCAACGGAATCGGAGCCGATAATGTCGATGTCGCACTGATGAAACTCGCGCAGACGGCCCTTCTGAGGACGCTCGGCGCGGTACACGCGGTCGATCTGTATCAGCTTTGCAGGCGTGGGGAGATTTGCTTTGTTGGCAGAATAGTAGCGGCAGAGAGGGAGGGTCAGGTCGTAGCGAAGTCCCATATCGGAAAGCTCGTCAAGCTTGCCCGATTCGATGGCGGAGGTGAACTTTTCACCGCGCTTCATTATCTTGAAAATAAGATTGAGATTGTCGCCGCCGTCGCTCTTGTCGAGATTTTCCGCATCCTCAATGGCAGGGGTGATGATATGCTCAAATCCGTGATTTTTATAGGTTTCAAGGATCACGGACTGAAGACGGTCGCGAAGCGCCGCTTCCTTGGGTAAATAATCATTCGTACCTTTTACGGGAGTTATCTTCATAGGTGTGGAAGTTCCTTTCGGGGAATCAGAGTCTTGAAAGCGTGAAGCCGCCGTCTACGTTGATGACGCCGCCCGTTGTGTAAGCGAAGAAACCGGAGGCGAGAGCGTAAACGACCTTTGCAATGTCTTCGGGTTTACCCATACGAGCGATGGGGAGGAGACCGCCGGCAATCTTTTCCTCGTAGACGTTTTTCACGCCTGCGGTCATATCAGTTTCGATTATGCCGGGACGGATCTCGTAGGACGCGATCCCGTGAGGTGCAAGCCTGTCGGCAAAGAGCTTCACCATCATGGAAAGTCCTGCTTTGGAGATGCAGTATTCGCCGCGGTTGATGCTGGAGGTCTCGGCGGATATGCTGGTGGTGGTGATTATCATACGGGGCGCGTCCGTGGGGGTGTCTTCAAGCATTTTTGACGCCGCATACTGGGTGAGGAAGAAGGCGCCGCGAAGGTTTATGCCAAGAACGCGGTCGAAGCTCTCCTCCGACATGGAAAGCAGATCTGCGCGCACGTTGGGTGCAACGCCTGCGTTGTTCACGAGAACGTCCAGCCTGCCGTAGCGCTCGTAGAAGGTGTCGATAATGCGGATCCTGTCATCATGGCTTGAAATATCGCCCTGAATATAGGAGTTTGCTTCGCCGTAGCCTTTAAGCTCGGTGAGAAACTCAGAAACCGAGGCTTCATCCCGTGTGCCAACTGCGGCAACGGTGAAGCCCTGAGATGCAAGATAGAGGGATATGCCGCGACCGATACCGCGGGCACCGCCTGTTACGAGAACGTAAGAATTCTTCATATCTTTTGCCTTTCTTTGATCAGAACATATTGGGCAAGCCGCCGCAATTTTCAACAAAGATGGAGGTATACACCTTATCGCGGATGGGACAGCCGGAGGTGGCACAGCGGCGCATAAGCTGAACGCATTTTCCGCAGCCGAGGCAGGTCTTCTTTTTATCGAAGCTGTCGTTTATCATATCACGTGCGAAATCGGGATACGCAAACGCCATTCTGCCAAATCCGATCATATCGGCGGCGCCGCTTTCGAGTACGGCAGCGGCAACGTTTCCGCCAAGGTGGCGGAGATAGGAATAACCCGTGCCGATGATGGTGAGGGAGGGAATGGCGGATTTTATCTCTGCGGTGGCGTTTATCATGCGCTCAACGCCTGCAAGGGGAGATTCGGGCGGCTCGTATCCGCCGGAATCGTAGGGACGGTTAACGTGGGGGTTGTAGTACGGCGTGCCCATTGAAAGGTTCAGCACGGAAAGACCCGATGCGTGAAGCTCGGCAAGGAGCTTTTTAGCTTCGGTGAGATCAACGTTGCCGTTTTCGTCGGTGCAGAAGCCGTAGGGATAGGGAATGCAGTCCGAAACAGACATTCTCGTGCCGATGAGGAAGTCGTCGCTTCCGTAAACGGATACGGCGTCGCGTACGGTCTCACGGAGAAGACGTGTGCGGTTCTCGAAGGAGCCGCCGTATCTGCCCTCACGGTTGTAGGCGGAGAGCAGCTCAGACATCAGATAGCGGTGGCAGGATTTGATATCCACACCGTCGAACCCTGCTTCCTTTGCAAGACGGGTGGCGGTGAGGTATTTATCGTGGAGACCGTCCAGGTAATCGTCGGTGACGACGGGGGTGGAGGGGTCCACCATCATTCTTTCGTTAAGAAGGGGATTGTGATAAGCGATGAGGGGAGCGGGGGTGTTCTCGGGCTTGGAGAATCTACCTGAATGAGTGAGCTGACAGATAACGGGAGCTCCGTCGGAGAGAGTGTGAATACGGTCGACGATGCGCTTGTAGTCGTCAACGTTGTCTTCGTTGATCCAAAGCTGACGCTTGGACGAACGGCTCTCGGGACAAACGGTAGTGGCTTCAAACCAGAAAAGACCTGCACCGCCCGAAGCAAAACGCTCGTAGCGGCGGAAGGTGAGTTCGTCGGGAGCACCGTTGTAGGCACCGTCGAAGCCTTCCATGGGATGTACCGCAAGTGAGTTTTTCGTTTCAATGCCGCCGATCTTTACATGGCGCGCAAGTGCGGAAACATCGTCGGACACGGGAACGTTGAGACCCAGCGCGGAAATGCTTTCGCGGAGGTCGTCGGTGGTTTTATACGTAAACTTGTATTTTTCCGACATGGTGGTATCCTTTCGCTTTATCAAAATCTATATGTCTTTTGTGGGTGGCGCGAGTTCAGGCATAGCGGGAACTATCGACTACTGCCGTCAAGAAACT
>CAYXHC010000014.1:0-360 GCA_964464905.1 uncultured Lachnospiraceae bacterium | reverse complement strand
CGAACTACGTTCGGGAGATTTTTGAACGCAGTCCAAAAATCCAAGAAGACTGACAGGGTGGCGCGAGTTCAGGCATAGCGGGAACTATCGACTACTGCCGTCAAGAAACTCGCAATTTTCGAACTACGTTCGGGAGATTTTTGAACGCAGTCCAAAAATCCAAGAAGACTGACAAGGGGGCGCGAGTTCAGGCATAGCGGGAACTGACGCATAATGCCATCAAGAACTCGTAATTTTCGGGCACAGCCCGAAAATTACGCCATAGTGAGAAGCATTTTATGGGTAACGCTGTAACGGGTGGGCTCGCCTTTGCTGTAAGCCTTGTATTCCTCATACATATATTCGGACATTCTGTGTACC